>NZ_JBMDKA010000050.1:0-19510 GCF_057809475.1 Flavobacterium sp. FG19
GACAGTTTTACCTATAAAGTAAACGACGGAACAGTTGACGGAAACACAGCAACAGTTACCATTACGGTTACTCCGGTGAATGACGCACCAGTTGCAGTGGACAATTCGTATACCGTTGCCGAAGGCGGAACTTTAAACATTACTGCTCCGGGCATTCTGGTAAATGATACCGATGCTGAGGGAGATACTTTAACAGCCGTTTTAGTTACAGGCCCATCAAACGGAACACTGACTTTTAATGCTGACGGTTCATTCTCTTACGTTCACGACGGAAGTGAAACCACTTCAGACAGTTTTACCTATAAAGTAAACGACGGAACAGTTGACGGAAACACAGCAACAGTTACCATTACGGTTACTCCGGTGAATGACGCACCAGTTGCAGTGGACAATTCGTATACCGTTGCCGAAGGCGGAACTTTAAACATTACTGCTCCGGGCATTCTGGTAAATGATACCGATGCTGAGGGAGATACTTTAACAGCCGTTTTAGTTACAGGCCCATCAAACGGAACACTGACTTTTAATGCTGACGGTTCATTCTCTTACGTTCACGACGGAAGTGAAACCACTTCAGACAGTTTTACCTATAAAGTAAACGACGGAACAGTTGACGGAAACACAGCAACAGTTACCATTACGGTTACTCCGGTAAATGACGCACCGGTGGCTAACGATGATACCACTTATACCGTTGTCGAAGGCGGCACTTTAAACATTACAGCTCCGGGCGTTCTATCTAATGATACCGATGCAGAAGGCGATGCTTTAACAGCGATTTTAGTTACAAGTCCATCAAACGGAACCTTGACTTTTAATGCTGATGGTTCATTCTCTTACGTTCATGACGGAAGTGAAACCACAAGTGACAGTTTTACCTATAAAGTAAACGACGGAACAGTAGATGGAAACACAGCGACAGTTACCATTACGGTTACTCCGGTGAATGACGCACCAGTTGCTAACGACGATACCACTTATACTGTTGCCGAAGGCGGCACTTTAAATATTACAGCTCCGGGCGTTTTAGGAAACGATACCGATGCTGAGGGCGATACTTTAACAGCCGTTTTAGTTACAAGTCCATCAAACGGAACCTTGACTTTAAATGCTGATGGTTCTTTTACCTATACGCATGACGGAAGTGAAACTACTTCAGACAGTTTTACCTATAAAGTAAACGACGGAACAGTTGATGGAAACACAGCAACAGTAACTATTACCGTTACTCCGGTAAACGATGCTCCGGTTGCTAACGACGATACAACTTATACGGTCGCCGAAGGCGGAACTTTAAACATTACAGCTCCGGGTGTTTTATCAAATGATACGGATGCTGAAGGAGATGCTTTAACAGCGATTTTAGTTACAAGTCCATCAAACGGAAGACTGACTTTAAATGCAGATGGTTCATTTTCTTACGTTCACGACGGAAGTGAAACCACTTCAGACAGTTTTACCTATAAAGTAAACGACGGAACAGTTGACGGAAACACAGCAACAGTTACCATTACGGTTACTCCGGTAAACGATGCACCAGTTGCTAATGACGATACAACTTACACCGTTGCCGAAGGCGGAACTTTAAACATTGCAGCACCGGGAATATTATCGAATGATACCGATGCTGAAGGTGATACTTTAACCGCCGTTTTAGTTACAGGCCCATCAAACGGAACCTTGACTTTTAATGCCGATGGTTCATTCTCTTACGTTCATGACGGAAGTGAAACCACAAGCGACAGTTTTACCTATAAAGTAAACGACGGAACAGTTGACGGAAACACCGCTACGGTGACCATTACCGTTACTCCGGTAAATGACGCACCAGTTGCAGTAGACAATTCGTATACCGTTGCCGAAGGCGGAACTTTAAATATTACGGCTCCAGGTGTTTTAACAAATGATACCGATGCTGAGGGCGATACTTTAACAGCCGTTTTAGTTACAAGTCCATCAAACGGAACCTTGACTTTAAATGCTGATGGTTCTTTTACCTATACGCATGACGGAAGTGAAACTACTTCAGACAGTTTTACCTATAAAGTAAACGACGGAACAGTTGATGGAAACACAGCAACAGTAACTATTACCGTTACTCCGGTAAACGATGCTCCGGTTGCTAACGACGATACAACTTATACGGTCGCCGAAGGCGGAACTTTAAACATTACAGCTCCGGGTGTTTTATCAAATGATACGGATGCTGAAGGAGATGCTTTAACAGCAATTTTAGTTACAGCTCCTTCAAACGGAACACTGACTTTTAATGCAGATGGTTCATTCTCTTATGTTCACGACGGAAGCGAAACCACTTCAGACAGTTTTACCTATAAAGTAAACGACGGAACTGTTGATGGAAACACGGCAACAGTTACTATTACCGTTAGTCCGGTAAATAATGCACCTGAAGCCAATGACGATACAAATGCACCTATTTCGTCAAGAGCTGCTGCTTCGCCAATCAATGCTTTGACAGCTTCAGATACAGATGGTACAATTGTAAATTATATAGTCGTAACCTTACCAGCTCATGGAGTATTAGCTCTTTCAGGTGTACCGGTTACTGTCAATCAGATTTTGACTCCTGCAGAAGCAGCGATGTTAACCTATGATCCAAGCGGAGCATTTTCAGGAAATGATTCATTTACTTTCACTGCAACTGACAACAATGGAGCAGTAGACACTACTCCGGCGGTTATTACGATTCCGGTGGCAAAAGCGGTGTTAATCGCTGTACCGGACCCGGTTGGTTCTGTTGTAGGTATTAACGAAGTAATCGAAGTTGTGAATGTTCTGGATAATGATACTCTGGAAGGCAGTCCGTTATTGCTTTCAGATGTTGACTTAAATGTATTGACTCCGGATCCGGATAATGTATTAACCTTAAGACCGGACGGAACGGTAGAATTAGCTCCAAATGCTCCCGCAGGGACATATAGCTTAACTTACCAGATCTGCGAAAAAGCAAATTCAGATAACTGTACTTCTGCAACTGTTTCAGTTACGGTTACAGCTCCGGAAATGACTATTAAGGCAGAGAGTTATTGTTCTAACAATACACCTTATGTTTCATACGAAGTAACAGCAGATAACTTTACACCAAAAGGATTGCTGACGATCAACTGGATCGACAGTGCTGACAGAATTGTAGCAACACAAACCAATATGCCTCTTAAAGGAAATGTATTATGGCCGGGTGCAGTTGTTGACAGTAACAATATGCCAATTGACTGGCCGGGCTGGGTATTGGTAAACGGACAATGGACAGAAGGCAGCGACGGTTTCGAATTAACAAGACCAGCCGTTACTATGCAGTTTACATTAAACCCTGCCAAATCAGTTATTGTAAATTATCCGGGAGCTGCAACAGGCTGTAATGCTATGCCTCATTTCGGAATTGAAGCAGGAAATGACGATGATACTGCTATTGCTGACGGAATCAATGGTTCTTTGGAGATCATTAATGTTTTAGACAATGATAAATTAAATGGTGTGCCGGTTAATCCTGCTGACGTTATTTTGACAGGGCAGGATTTCCCAGCCGGCATTACACTAAATGAAGACGGAACCATCGACGTAGCTCCGGGAACTCAGGGTGGCGAACATACCCTAACGTATCAGATTTGTGAAAAAGCCAATTCAGATAACTGCAGTACTGCTACCGTTCACATTTTTGTTGAAGTACCCGCTATTGCATTGATTATGAAAGCAGAATTTGATGATAATAACGGAAATGGAAATGCAGAAGCAGGAGAAACCCTGACTTATACCTTTACCATAACCAATACAGGTAACGTTCCGCTTCAGAATATTTCAATTTCTGACCTTTTACCAGGTGTTATAATAAGCGGAGGCCCAATAAGTTTAGGTGTTGGCGAAAGTGATTCACACACCTTTACCGGAACTTATACAGTAAGCCAGACGGATGTAAATAACGGAACAGTAAGCAATCAGGCAGCAGTATCCGGAATTACCCAAAGCGGAATCACGGTAGAAGACAAGTCCGATTTCAATAATGCCGGAGGAGATAATCCTACAGTAATTGAATTAAACGGCTGTAACATCAAAATCTTTAATGCAGTGTCTTTAAACGGAGACAATAAAAATGAGAGATTTTATATCAGAGGAATTGAATGTTATCCTGATAATACCGTTCAGATTTTTAACCGCTGGGGTGTTATGGTATTCGAAAGAGACCATTACAATAATAATGATATCGTGTTTAAAGGATATTCTGAAGGAAGAACTACGGTTAAAGAATCTAACGGTTTACCGGAAGGGACTTATTATTATATAGTAAGATACAAAGACAATAAATCAAACCTTAAACAAGAGGCCGGTTATTTATATCTGACTAAATAATATTCCGTATCAAATAAAAATGGCTTAGCCATAAGGTTAAGCCATTATTTAAAAAATAAGTAAATGAAAAAAATAGTTTTAGTTTTATTGTTTTGTTCTGTGGCAGGCTTTGCTCAGCAGGATGCACAGTTTACACAATATATGCACAATACCATTAACATAAACCCTGCGTATGCCGGTTCAAGAGGTGTTTTGAGTGTTTTTGGTTTGTACCGCACACAATGGGTCGGACTTGACGGTGCTCCGGAAACAAGCACTTTTTCGGTCAATTCTCCTATTAATAATAGTAACATCGGATTGGGTTTTTCATTAGTAAATGATAAAATCGGACCTACCAACGAGAATAATTTCTCTGCCGATTTTTCTTATTCCATCCCAACATCGGCCACGGCAAAACTTTCTTTTGGTATTAAAGGATCGGCTAATATTTTTAACCTCGATCCTAATAAACTGACTATGGAAGACCAGGGAGATCCGCAGTTTTCAGATTTCAAAAACAAATTTTCACCTAATATCGGGGCAGGGGTATACTGGCATTCTGATAAAGGTTATATTGGATTGTCTGTTCCTAATTTTATTCAGACCAATCGTTACGACGATAACGAAGCAGCTATCTACAAAGAACAGATCAACTATTATTTAATAGGAGGTTATGTTTTTAATTTAGACCGTTATGAGATGATTAAATTCAAACCTGCTGTTTTAGCAAAAATGGTCGATGGTTCGCCGCTTCAGCTCGATGTTTCGGCCAATTTCATGTTCAATGAAAAATTTGTTGCGGGAGTTTCATACCGATGGAGTGCCGCTTTAAGTGCTATGGCCGGATTTCAGGTTACCAAAAGCATGTATGTTGGATATGCTTATGATCGGGAAACAACAAGGTTAAACAATTACAATTCGGGCTCACACGAGATTTTTCTTCGTTTTGAATTCTTAAACAATTACAGCCGGATTACATCACCAAGATTTTTCTAATTATGAAAATAAAGAGAATACTATATACCCTTTTTATATCCTTTTTCTTTTTGAATGCCACTGCGCAGAAAGCACTTTTGGCTAAAGCCGAAAAAGAATACAATGATTACGCTTATGCCGATGCGATAGCGATTTATGAAAAACTGGCTTCAAAAGGAGTCCAGGATGAAAAAATGTTTCAAAGATTAGGAAACGCCTATTATTTTAATGCAGATCTTCCAAAAGCGGCATTCTGGTATGACAAACTTTTTGCCCTGAAAGTCCAGCAGGATCCGGAATATTATTACCGATATGCACAGTCACTCAAATCTACAGGTGATTATGCTAAGGCGGATACCCTGCTGGATGAATTCAGTAAAAAAGTAAATACCGACACCAGAGGTATTCTGTTTGAAAGCAACAAAAACTACCTGGAACAGATTAAACTGAATTCCGGCCGATTTGAATTATCCAGTGCTAATGTTAATTCAGAAAGCTCTGATTTCGGGAGTGCTTTTTTAAACAATAATTTAGTTTTTAGTTCCGCCAGAAAAATTGGAAAGAAAGAAGGTAAAACCTTTAAATGGACGAACAAATCTTTTTCCAACCTGTACATTGCCGCTATAAAAGCTGATGGGAATGTATACAGTCCGGTTCTTTTAAACAAAGAAATAAATTCTAAGTTTAACGAATCGACACCGGTATTTACCAAAGACGGAAAGACCATGTATTTTACCCGAAACAATTATCTGGACGGGAAAAGAGGAAAAGACGATAAAAACATTACTTTATTAAAGTTGTATAAAGCAGTCCTTGTTGAAGGTAAATGGGATAATATTACCGAACTTCCTTTTAACAGCGACAAATACAGTACCGCACACCCGGCTTTAAGTACCGACGAAAAAAAGTTATATTTTGCTTCTGACATGCCTGGGACTTTAGGTCAGTCAGATTTGTTTAGTGTTAGCATTAATGAAGATGGTACTTTTGGGAAACCGGAAAATCTGGGGCCGTCAATTAATACTGAAGGAAGAGAAACATTCCCGTTTATTTCCGGAGACAATGAGTTGTATTTTGCAACAGACGGACGTCCGGGACTGGGCGGACTGGATGTTTTTGTTTCTAAAATTTTAGAAGACGGAAGCTTTGATCTGGTACAGAATATTGGTGAACCCGTTAATACCAAATTTGATGATTTCGCTTTTATTATTGACAATACTACCCGTAAAGGTTATTTCTCGTCTAATAAAAAAGGAGGAATCGGAAATGATGATATTTACAAATTTTCTGAAACCAAAAAGCTGGTCTGTGAACGCACTTTAACAGGAACTGTTTTTGACAGTAAAGCCAATGAAACCATAGAAGGGGCAAAGGTAACTTTACTTGATGAAAATCATCAGCCCCTTACGGAAGTTACTACAGAAAAAGACGGAACCTACAGTTTTAAAATAAACTGTAATAAGAAGTATTTTGTAAAAGTAGAAAGAAAGCAATACCCGCCTAAGGAAAGCAGCATTGCCATTTCTACAAGTATCGACAATAAACTGGATTTTACCCTTGAAAAAGAGAGAATCGCTGCTATCGAAATTCCCGAAGTTAAAGCCATTAAAGTGGGAACTGACTTAGGGAAAACCCTGAACATTTCAATGATTTATTTTGATCTGGGCAAAGCCGATATTACAGAAGCTGCGGCAGTGGAACTGGAAAAAATCTATACGGTAATGCAGGAATATCCTAATATGAAAATAGACATTCGTTCGCATACAGACAGCAGGTCTTCGGCCAAATCAAATCTGGTTTTATCAGACAAAAGAGCCAAATCAATTGTGGCCTGGATTGTTGCCAAAGGAATTTCAGCAGATCGTCTGAGAGGAAAAGGTTATGGAGAAAGCCAGCTGCTTAACCGTTGTAAAGATGGTGTCAAATGTTCAGAAGCCGAACATTTACAAAACAGAAGAAGTGAATTTATGATCACCTCCATTTAATATTTTTTTAGTTTTATTTAAACGAAAACCTGCAGAGAATCTCTTCCTGCAGGTTTTTTATTGAAGTTATATTTCACCTTAAAAGTTGGCGGCAAACTGCAGGGCAAAATCTTCCAGTTTTGTTTTTCCCTCCACAGAAGCACTGCTGTTAAAGAAATGCTCAGCAATTTTTCCGCTTCTTAAACCTGCGCCCATTTCAGTATACAGACCCGCAATTTCTTCCGGAAGCCCCGCCTGAGTCATTCCCTGCATAGACTGTTCATCTGTAAATTCCACCCATGGTAAATTCGGCTGTGCTGTTGCAGCACCTATTGCTTTAGAAACATCCCCCGGAGTACGAACATCACTTATAATATAACGAACCTTTTTTCTGTCCGGAGCCTGCTGTAATTCCTCGGCAGCAGCCTGGGCAATGTCTTCAGGATGTACTAACGGAATTTTAACATCGGCGGGGAAATTCCCTCCCATAATTCCCGCACCTTTAATCATAGGAACATCATTATAAAAGTTCGTAAAAAAATAACCCGCTCTCAAGAAAGTTACCGAAGCATTCAGTTCATTGTACAGTTTTTCAATTTGGTAAAGCCCGGCAATTGGCCCTGTACCCGATGGTAAATCAGCACCAATACTGCTTAACATTACCACTTTTTTTAGATTTGCAGCTTCAATCGCTTTTGCAAATGATTTTCCTGCTGCTGCTGTATTAGCAATTACATTGGCCCCGCCTAAATTAGGAGGCGTCATAGCAAAAAGAGCGTCTGCATCTGCAAAAGTCTCCGCCAGAAAATCAGTGTCGGTTACAGAACCTATTGCTGCTTTTGCACCTAAATTTTCTATTGCTGTTTTTCTGTCCGCATTGCTGGTAATTACAATTACTTCATGTCCTGCCGCAGTTAATTTTGAGGTTAAAGGTTTTCCAATATTACCTAAAGATCCTGATACTATAATTTTCATCTTAAATATTTTTTTATTACAGATACAAAGGTATCTTTGTACTTACTTTTATACAAGTACTTACCCTAAAGTATGTATCATGACCGCTATTAAAGAATCGTCTACCATTCAGGAAAACAAACAATATGCTCTGGAAAAATGTCCCGTTACCTTTGTAATGGAAAAAATAGGAGGATATTGGAAACCCATTATTCTCTGGCATTTATCAGCAGGGGATAAACGTTACAGCGAACTAAAAAGAGCCATCCCGGCAATAACCGAAAAAGTACTCATTCAGCATTTAAAACAACTGGAAGCCGACGACCTGGTAATTCGGGAAGCTAAACCCGTAGTACCGCCTTTTGTAACCTATCGCCTGAGTAAAGCCGGAACCGGTTTACTGCCCGTGATCGATGCCATGGCTGCCTGGGCTTTTAAAGTCAAAGATGGGGATTTTATGTAGTTTTTTTAGAGGAGCAGAGGTTCTAAGTAACATAGGTTCAAAGATATGCAGCTGTCCGAAAAATAGTCAACAGGCGCTTTGATTTTGTTTAAGAAAGGCTTCCAGAAACGAAATATGTATAGAAATCGTATTTAATATCGGCCACAAAGCTCCGGCGGAGCGGCATATATTTTCTGCCATGTATTTATATTGCGCTCCGCCGGGGCTTTTTTTGTATGGATTAATTTCGATAAATATTCCCCCGCTGGGCTTATAATTTTCGTTGTTAAGGTCGCTGTCAAAGTTTAAAAACTTTTAAAAAGATAAACTGCGACTCAAACTCACCGTCAGAATATTTGTAAACTGTTTACGAATCTATATAATCCACTGCCAACTGCCACTGAATACTGCGACTGTAAAACTGCGACTGTAAAACTGCGACTGTAAACTGAGACTGCCAACTGAAGACTATTTAACGACCGTAGCTTCCAGTTCCACCATAAGAGTTTCAAAAAGACTTTTCACTTCCAGTAAAGTAGTTGCCTGTTGAATAGTATGTTTGGTTATCCATTCCTGAATAATGTTAAAATGAGGCCAGAGTTCGGCTGTATTGGTTGTATAAACATTTAAACGTACTATTCCGCTGCATTCGTATCCGGCTTCGGTAATGACCTGTTCCAGGTTTTGTATAGCAAGGCGTATCTGCGATTCCATGTTTTCATTGCTGGATATTCCGTCGGCACTAATGGCAGTTTGTCCGGAGACATACAAAGTGCCCTGCACGTTTTTAACTTCAACTGCCTGTGCATAACTGCGTTCATCCTGCCATTTCCACGGATTAATGATTCTTTTTTCCATTTCTTTTTATTTAAAAAATTACAAAGCAAAATTGGAAAGAAGAAACGGAAACAGCATTTGACATTTGTCACGAATAAAATGTGAGGATTGTCACATTTAAGAAGACAACCGGCTTAAAGTTTCCCTCGAAACCCCCAGATAAGAAGCAATAAGACTTTTAGGCACACGCTGAAAAAGCGAAGGATATTGTTTTAAAAGCTGTTCGTAGCGCTCTTTTAGATTAGAGGTCATCCAGGAAATAATGCGGCGCTGTGAAGCCAGAAAACCAAAATTGGCTTTTTCAAGAAAAAAACGCTGCATTTTGGGTGAACCGTCACAAAGCTTTTTATAATCATCCAGAGTAAAACAAAGCACTTCAGTATCTTCGATACATTCTAAAGACATAACTGCTTTCGTTTGCGTGAAATACGCATAATAATCACTTTCCCACCAGTTTTCCATAGCAAAAGAAACCACATGTTTTTTTTCCGATTCATCGGTATAAACCAATTTTAAAAGTCCTGAAACTATAAAATAGGAATACTTTACATCGTCGCCTTCCTGAATAAGAAATTGATGTTTTTTGAATTTTTTAGTTATAAAATGCTGACATACAAAAGTAAATTCTTCTTCTGTCAGCGATACTATTTCTTCTATATGAGCCCGAAGCCTTGTCTGTACAGTCAATTTAGGGATTTTTTTTAATTGAATGTTCAAAGATAACAAAACACCCTGTTTCCTTGCCATCAATATAAAATCAAGATACTGTTACTGGTGTGGGTGGTTTAGATTAAATGTTAATATAATGTTGTATCAGAAGCCTGTTTTATTAATGTAAAGGTAACTTTTCAGACCTACCCTCAGTTCTAATTTTGGAGACATATTAGTAAACAAACTACCGTTGTATATGTCATTTTTTAAAGTTAACACAAGCCGTAAGAAAACCCTTAGCTATCATTTTGCTGTTCGTCCTCTTTTCTCAGTTACTAATGCCAAAGCAAAATATTATGTATAAAGGATATACTGACGAAGAACTTGTCGAATTATTAAAACAAGGCAGGGACAAAGCGTTTGATGAACTGTATTTCAGATATCGTGATCAGCTGGTCAGATTTGTATATATCAGGATGAAATCAGTTGCCGTTTCAGAAGAAATTGTTCAGGAAGTTTTCACCTCCATCTGGGAACGACGCAGGACCCTCCTGATCCAGAAGAGTTTTATGGCCTATATCTATACCTCGGTACGTTACAAAACACTGGATTATATAAAATCACATACCCTGACAGATCAGTACATACAAGAGGTCTTAGAACGAAACGATATCGTATATAACGCTTCCAATACTACCGAAGATGCTATTTATTATGAAGAACTTCAGGAGGCAGTCGATAAAGCGGCAGACCTGCTGCCCAAAAAATCAAAAGAAGTTTTTATTCTGAGCCGGATTAAAAATTATTCCAATAAAGAAATTGCCGACGAACTCAACGTCTCTATCGAAACTGTAAAATACCATATTACGTATGCCCTGAAATTTATGCGGACTTATCTAGGAGAGTTTAACTGATCTAAAGTTTCCAAATTATAAAGCAGGCTGTTTTTTCTTAACAAAAGCGTAACCCCGGCGGCCTACCCGAAATTTCAATTCCCAAGACATACTATTAAAGACATAAAGAAATTATAATGCCTGACAAATTACAACAAGAAATAAAACATTTTTTAGAAGGAAAATATTCTCCAAAAGGACAGGAAATGTGGAATAAGTGGTACGATCGTACCGATGAAGCCTTTGAGGATATGGAAGCGATTCAGTCAGATCGTTCAAAACTAAAACAAGAATTAAGACATATTAAGAAAACCAATACTGTTATTTCTCTTTCTCCTAAAATCTGGGCCGCTGCGGCTTCTATAATACTGCTTATAGGAGGAGCGGGTTATTTCTACTGGTCGTCTGTTTCTGTTACTGAAACCAGACAATATGCGGCCAGACTGGGAGAACATGCTAAAATTACTCTGAGCGACGGAACCAGGATCTGGTTAAATGCAGGAAGTACCCTGCAGTACCCCAAAGAATTTAAAGGAGATACCAGAGAAGTACACTTAAAAGGGGAAGCTTTTTTTGATGTAGCCAAAGACAAAAAACATCCTTTTATAATTCATACCGATAAAATGGATACCAAAGTTCTGGGAACCAGTTTTAATGTTCAGGCTTATCCGGATCAGGCGACACAGGAAGTTTCGGTTGTAACCGGAAAAGTAAACGTAAAATCGATCGTAACCGAAGAAAACGTGTATGTAACCCCGGGACAAAAGGTAGTTTTTAAATCCAAAAGCAACAAACTGCAGGCGTTTAAAGATATTCCGGTCAACAGTATTTCCTTATGGCGCAAAAATATAATGATTTTTGAAGAAACCCCTTTCCCGGAAGTAATGGCCGCGATAAACCGAAATTATAATGTAGTTATCGAAGTCAAAAACAAAAATTTAAACACACTCAAAATAAACGGCTATTTCAAGGAACTTTCTGCAGAGCAGGTAATGGCTTTGGTATGTAATATCGTCAATGCCGAGTATAAAGTAGAAGGAGGCGTCTATAAAATTGAATAGTGTTTTTTGAAAAAAGAATAGTGAGAAATAAAAAGTGAGAAAAGCCAAAAACGAAAGTCTAAAATCTAAAATTCAAAAACTATGAATGAAAAACCAAAGCGGTACGTCGTAAAGTTTCAAAGCATTAAAAAAGCGCTGTGGACAAAAGTGTTCCTTTTTATTGCTTTGTTTTTTACAGGACTGGCAGTACAAGCCAAAAATGCCGACACGAATAAAAAGGTAACTCTGAAGGTTGAGAACGAAAGCCTGAAGAATATTTTTCAGAAAATTGAAAATCAGGCTGATGTGCATTTTATGTACGAATCCAATCAGGTAAATACAAGTCTTAAAACCAGTTTAAAGCTTACCAATGTAACCCTTGAACAGGCACTGGATAAAATATGCGGTAATTTTTTACTTCGATACGAAATACTGAACAATAATATTGTTATTAAAAGAAATTTAAAAGCAGCCGACCAGAATAAAATCACCGTTACCGGTACAGTATACGGCGGAGACGACAATATGCCGCTGCCGGGAGTAGGGATCAAAGATAAAGGTTCTAATGCCTCAGGAACAACTGATTTTGACGGGACTTTTAAAATGGAAATCAATGCATCTGAAGCCACTTTGGTTTTCTCATACGTGGGTTATGTAACTCAGGAAGTTAAAGTAACACAATCCGGAAACATTACGGTGAAATTACCAGCTGATGTAAAGCAGCTTCAGGAAGTAGTGGTAATGGGATACGGAAGTGTGAAAAAGAGCGAGGTTTTAGGAGCTGTCGGGGCTGTTTCGATGAAAGAAACGTCAAGCAGAACTTATAACAGTGCTGCCGAATTACTGCAGGGAACTGTAGCTGGTGTTACGGTTATCAACGATGGTGGTGATCCAACTGCGGCACCTACAATCAATATCCGCGGTATTGGATCTTTGAATGCCGAAACACCGTTAATTGTACTGGATGGAATTATCTACAGCGGTTCATTAAACACGATCAACCCAAATGATATTGCTTCAATCAGTGTTTTAAAAGATGCGGCTTCTGCAGCAATTTACGGAGCGAGAGCATCGGGAGGGGTAATTTTAATTACGTCCAAAAAAGGAGTTTCAGATCGTATTAATGTTGATGTAAATTATCAGGGCGGATTTCAGAATGTAGCCAAAAAACTAAACGTTTTAAATGCTGCCGAATATGCCGATGCAATGAATACGGCCAGAGATAATGCCGGTTTACCAAGAATCCCGGCATTTGACACCGCCTTTGAACCAACAGCCAGAACAACCAAAACCAACTGGATGGATGAAATTTTCCAGACCGGGCAAATTCAGGATTTATCTATTTCGGTAAACGGAAGAACAGAGAAAACCAATTTTTTCCTTTCCGGAAGCTACCGAAAAAATGAAGGAATTTTATTGAATACTTTTGGAAACCGTTATACCGTAAGAGCCAATTCTTCTTTTAAACTGGCTCCTAATTTTACTATTGGTGAAAACATTTCTTATTCATTAACCGACGGGCAGACAGCTAATACGGCCAATGCTTATACAGGAGCAATCTTAGCGGCTATTTTCTATCCGCCAAATGCTACAATTTACAGAGAAGACGGTTCAGGACAGTTTGGCGGTGTACCCGAAAAATATATTGGTTCTTATGGAGACGTAATCAATCCGGTAGCGTATTTAAAAAGACTCGACAATCGTAACCCTGTTTCAACCGTATTGGTAAACCCTTATGCTGAATGGGAAATTATAGAAGGTTTAAAAGTAAAAACAAACTGGGGATATACCAGAATTCAGGACAATGCGACTGATTTTACCGTTAAAATTACAGAACCGGGAAAAATCTTCGACTTTAACCGTTTGACTAAAAAAGCAATGACCGTTACTGATTTATTGAGCGAGCAGACGGTTTCTTATGAAAAATCATTAGGGAAGCACAATTTCAAAGCTTTAGCCGGATATACGTATCAGGAAACCAAAAAAGATTTCTATACTATCGAAGGAACCGGATTTGATAACGAAGACCCGTCTCAGCGTTATTTACTAAACGCCAAATTAATCCAGCAGACTGCAGCAGGAATGTCAGATGAAATTATTTCTTCTTATGTAGGAAGGTTAAACTACGATTTCAGTCAGAAGTATTTATTCTCCGGAATTGTGCGTCGTGACGGAACTTCAAAACTTTTATCGCAAAACCGCTGGAAAGTATATCCGTCTGTTTCGGCAGGATGGTTAATCTCTGAAGAGAATTTCATGAAAAACCTGAATCCGGTTGTAAGCAGTTTAAAATTACGTGCGAGCTGGGGACAAATAGGGAACCTAGGAAACCTTGGGCCGTATCAGTTTAGTGTGCCTTTATCGCAGACTCAGGCTTTAATTGGGGCTGTTCCGGTGATCAATTACGGTTATGCCGAAAGCGAATTATCAAACCCGAATTTAAAATGGGAAAGTTCAGAACAAACCAATATCGGTTTAGATTTTACAATGCTCAATAACAGTTTAACAGGATCTGTAGATGCTTATGTAAAAACCAACAAAGACATGTTGGTTCGTGATCAGCTGCCAGGTGTTTCAGGAACTCCGCAGGGAAGAATTGTAAACTCAGGAGATGTCGAAAACAAAGGCATTGAGGTTAGTTTAACGTATCAGAAAACACGCGGTGAATTCAAATTTGATGTTACGGCCAATGCCGGATTCTTAAGCAACAAGATCGTTTCTATCAAAGACGACCTGACTTCATTAGAGCCTTTAAACTTAAGCAGGGTGCGTAGTTTACCTCTGGCTAATATCTATCAGGTAGGAAGCCCTGTTGGAGCATTCTACGGATATGCGACAGACGGATTGTTCCAGAGTAATGAAGAAGCACAGGCTTATGTAAATAAAGACGGTGTTCGTTACCAGCCAAATGCAGTTGCGGGAGACATTAAATTTAAAGATGAAAACGGTGACGGTGTCATCAATAACAGTGACAGAGTAGTATTAGGAAGTCCGTTTCCAAAAACTACCTACAGCCTGAACGCAAATTTCAGATACAAAGGTTTTGATATGAATATCTTTTTCAGCGGAGCAGCCGGAAACAGTGTTTTTAATGCGGTAAAACATACCGGATTAAATGCTTCTTTCCCTGGATATAACCTGCTGGCTGAATCTAAAGAGGCCTGGTCGCCAGAAAATACCAACACTAATGTTCCGGTACTTTCTTCTACAGACAACAATAATAACTTCGGACGTATCTCTGATTTGTACATAGAAGATGCTTCATTCTTACGATTGAAAAATCTTTCTGTTGGGTATACAGTTAAAGAAAGCTGGCTAAATGGTAAAGCAAAACTTAGATTCTTTATTTCAGGACAAAACTTATTTACCATTACTAAATATTCAGGAATGGATCCGGAAGTTGGACTTAAAAATTTCGGAATGGATTTAGGTAAATATCCGCTTTCACGTATTTATATGACTGGTGTTAATGCCACTTTTTAAAAAATAAAAAAACAAACAAGATGAAAAAAATAAGTCTTTTAGTATTGAGTTTAGCCCTTTTGGCAGGTACGGCAGCTTGTGAAAGTGAACTTGATGTAATACCGCAGGGTGCACCTTCAAGCGGGAATTTCTGGAAAACCCCGGCAGATGCCAAAGCAGGTGTCAATGCGATTTATGCTTTGTATTCTGATGATAATATGTACGGTCGTGGTTTTTTCTGGCTTAACAATGCCAGTGATGATATTGGAACCAAACCAAGACAAAATGCAGAACGTATTAAAAACTTTATCGTTGACGGATCAGAATCGGATACCAAAGACATCTGGAGAATCCACTACGAAATTATGAAACGCTGCAACGACGTGATTCGTAACGTTCCGAATATTCCTCTGGATGAAAAAACAAGAAACGGAATGTTGGGTGAAGCTTATTTTAACCATGCCGTAATGCATTTGGAATTAGCCTATCATTATGGAGATGACCGTGCCGGAATTCCAATTCAGGACAGGGAGAACCCGACAAATGTGTATGTACCCCGTGCTAAAAACGCAGCCGAAAATTATGCCTACATTGCTGCAGATTTAATCAAAGCGGCTGATTTACTGCCTTATTTTGATCAGATGACATCAGACAATTACGGCCGTGCCCATAAAACGGCTGCTTGGGCTTATCTCGTTCGTACTTATTTGTATGCCAAAGACTGGGATAATGCCATTAAATATGCCAATATGATTGTAGCTAGCGGTAAACACAAGCTGCTGACTAATTTTGAAGATGTATTTAAAATTGCCAATAACTGGTCAACAGAATATATCTGGTCAGTAACATCCAGCGCCGAAAATACTTCTTTAGGTTCCATTTTCCCGGGAGTTTGTCTGGAAGACAAAGGATGGGGAGTTTACAATGGCTGGGGAAATTTCTATCCAACAAAAGAGTTGTTTGATACGTATGATCCGGCAGATAAAAGAAGAAGTGCTACCATTCTTCAAAAAGGAGATAAATTCGTGTATTTTGGAGAAGAAGTAACTTTTAACGAAGGGGCTCATATTGTAAGTTCAAGTAACAGAACCGGATACCAGTTTAAGAAATACATGGAGCCATTCAGTTATCCCAAAACAACTTCGGGCGGAATCGATATTCGTTATGTAAATGCTAACGGAGATAAACCTTCCACCGCTTTAAATGTACCGCTTTTACGTTATGCCGATGTTATTCTGATGCTGGCAGAAGCAAAACTGATGAAAGGACAGAATGCAGATACTGAAATCAATATGATTCGTCACCGTGCCGGACTTTCGGATATTTCGGGTGCCACTATGGTTGATTTAAAAAGAGAAAGACGCTGTGAGCTGGCCGGAGAATGGACAGATCGTCATTTTGACTTAGTACGCTGGGGCGATGCCAAAGAAACTTACGCAAAACCATTGCACCATTATGACGGAAGTGTGATCTATCCTGCCCGTAATTTTAACCCGGCGATCCACCATGTTTGGCCGATTCCACCGGATGAAATAGCAGTAAGCAGGGGAGCCTTGTTTCAGAATGAAGGCTGGTAACAGGTAATTTCATTTAGTTTGTTTATTTTTTTTTACGCTGCAGACTTGTTGTGGAGTCTGCAGGCGGTAAAAAAAATGATTTAGACAATTTATAATACTAAAAAACCAGTCTTTTTTAAGGACTGGTTTATGTTTAAACAAAGTTTAGGATTCTCATAACGATAAAAAATTAGCACCCTTTTTGCCGCAAAACAATAAGAAATCAACCCGATCACGATTGGTTTCGGATTTTAAAGACAAATCTCTACAACTCAATTTCTTTTAAAGTTACCTACGGCTTTAGAAGAATAAATTCCATTTTCAATGAAAAAAACAATCACCCTTTTCTGCCTCCAGTTCTGTTTTTTCCTGCAGGCACAGGAATACAGTTCTTCCAACATCCATTCTCATAATGATTATGCCGGTCCGCTTCCGTTTTACGGTGCGTATTCAAATGAAGCCGGAGTAATTGAAGCCGATGTTTTTTTAGTGAACAACGAACTGTTTGTAGCTCACACCTCAAAAGAAATCGCTCCGCAGAACACCCTGAAAAGTCTATATCTGGAACCACTTTCCCTAAAATTGAAAAACTTAGGATCTAAAGCATACGCCAGTAATAAACCTCTGATTTTAATGATTGATATTAAATCAGATGCCGATTTGACCTTAAAAACGATTAGCGAACAGCTCAAAAAATTTCCTGAGATTATAGTCAACCAGAACATTAAAGTAGTGATTTCCGGAAACAGACCTAATCCGGCAAACTGGAAAGAATACCCCCTGTTTATTTATTTTGACGGAAGGCTGAACGAAAATTATACTTCAGATCAATTAGCCCGTGTTGAAATGATCAGTGAGGATCTTCATGAACTAACAGTTTGGAATGGTAAAGGAGTTCTCATACAGACCGATTTAGAAAAAATTCAGACGGTTATTAAAAAAGTCCATAACCAGAATAAAAAAATAAGATTTTGGGCTACACAGGACAATGTTAATACCTGGATGACTTTAATGAATCTGAAAGTTGATTTTATTGGTACCGATAATGTTCCGGAGCTGACTCATTTTATCAGTAATCTAAAAAATACATTTTATCAGAATACCCAGTTTCATGAAGCGTATGTGCCTAAAAACAATCTGGCTTTTGCCAAAAAGAAACCTAAAAATGTAATTCTGTTAATAGGTGACGGAATGGGGTTAACGCAGATTTACTCCGGTTATACTGCCAATAAAGGCCAGTTAAGCCTTTTTAATATCCCAACACAGGGACTTTCGATTACCAAAGCGTATGACAGTTATATTACTGATTCGGCTGCCGGAGCAACAGCAATGGCTACTGGACACAAAACTAATAACAGGTTTATAAGTGTTGACGAAAGCGGTAGACCGTTAGGATTGATTACCAGACAGCTGGCTGAGAAAAACTATAAAACCGCTATTATTTCGGCAGGTAACATTACCGATGCTACACCGGCGGCTTTTTATGCGCATCAGCCGGAAAGAAGTTACAGCGAACCTATCGCCAATGATTTTCTGAGCAATCCGTCCGATATTTTAATCGGAGGCGGAACGAAAGAGTTTACAGCCAGAAAAGACGGTAAAGACTTAGCTAAACTTTTAAGAGAAAAAGGCTATACTTTTTCGGATAAATTCAGTGCTCTTGATACTATTAAAAACAATAAATTTGTAGTTCTGGAGGATGCAGCCGTGGTTTCTATGAAAAACGGAAGAGGTGATTTTCTGTCTAAATCCTTTTCCAAAGCCGTGACTACTTTTGCTAAAACTAAAAACCCGTTTTTTATTATGGCAGAAGGAGCTCAGATAGATTATGGCGGACACCAGAATAATGTGGAATATGTAGTACGTGAAATGCTCGATTTTGATAAACTTGTAGGTCAGGCCATGGAGTTTGTAGACCAGAATCCCGAAACCCTTCTGATTGTAACTGCTGATCATGAAACAGGCGGTCTTTCGTTAATAGACGGAAGCATCGAAAAAGGATATGTTCACGGCACTTTCAGTACCAACGATCATACAGCTGTTCCCGTTCCGGTTTTTGCGTACGGGGCAGGAGCACAAAGTTTTAGCGGTGTTTATCAGAATACGGAAATTTATAATAAAATATTGAAGACGATTTTTGGTAAATAACATATATGTAATAGAAAATATTAACAGGCAGTTCATCTTGAGCTGCCTGTTTTTTTGATATATACAATTACAATAGGCATGGATTTTTATATATCAGCCGATTTTATTTTGTTCCATAATGCGGATGGGAAATGTGCCGCTCCTCCGGAGCTTTTTTGAATCCGTGTTCTTTTTTGCTATAAATATTGGGCTTCTCCTATGTTTGCCAAGTCAATTTACAAATATCTATAAAATGTAAATTTGG
>NZ_JBMDKA010000051.1:0-18926 GCF_057809475.1 Flavobacterium sp. FG19
TTAACTCTTAACTCTTAACTCTTAACTCTTAACTCTTAACTCTTAACTCTTAACTAAAAAAACCTACCTCATCCAGTTGCTTCCAAAAACAATATAGTACGCCCAGTCTTCATTTCCTTTCGCGACATCGATTCCCATACGGAGCTTGAATTTTCGGGCTATTAAATACCTAAAACCAGTTCCGTAACTGTAAACCACAGGTTTGGCAAAAGCCTGATCCCAGTCGTTAAAAGCACTCGCCAATCCGCCAAAACCCATAAGACTCCATCTTCTGTACACATCCCATCGCAATTCGGCTTCGGTAACAATACTGGTTTTGCCCTGATACCGGGCTGCCGGAATTCCTCTTAAATTGATTCCTGGCCTTAAATAAAATGGCGGACTCCCAAACGCCTGCTCTCCTTCTACCCTGAGCCCGCCTATCAGGTTTTTAGTTACCGGATGATATCCTATTGCTGAAAAATTAACCCTCCAGGCATCGTAATCACTGCCTATTGCATCATCTGACCAGAAAAAGTCGGACTGAATCCGGATTCCTTTATCTGGTGTAAAGATATTGTCACGTCCGTCAAATTGGATTGCCCCGCCAAACTGACTGACCGTGCTTTTTATATCTCCGGGTTTTACAAAGGGCGGAGGGAGATTAAAATCAGGAAGGTTAATTTTAGAATTTAAAAAAAGGTACTGCGGCCCGGCACTCCATTTGGCATTTCGAAATTGTTTTAACCATTGGGTATAAAAAATAGTCGACCTGAAATTGAGTTTAAATTCCTGATCGGGCACATTGGGCAGATTGTTTTCATAAAACGACAAATTGACATCGCCGTAACCCGCTGCTATACGGTACAAAATTCGTTGTTTTATCAGGGTCGAAGAACGAAAAGCCCCTGCCATCCAGCTTTTATTTCCGGTATACATTCCAATTCCTCCGGTTATATCGGGGTTTATAAAACGTTTTTTGCCATTTTCGTCAACTACCGGAGCATGTTTCTTAAGAAAAATAGGCACCAAAGCACCTCCAATATTTCCTAAAGCAGGTTCTGTAATTATAGTAGGCACGACAATAAAACCGTGGGCATAAATAATGTAATCGCTTAAATCGAAAGCACCGTCAAGGGAATCTTTTACGCTGATATGCTGTTTTTGTCCAAAAAGGGAACTAAAAGAAAAAAAACAGACTGTAAAAGTGAAAACCATCCTTTGAAAAAGCCGACTGTTTTTTAGTGTAGAACCTGAATCTCTATTTTTCATTTACATCCATTTAAAATTTAGTGTATTCTTGTAAAAAACATGCTCTTTTGTAATTCTGTATCAGCCTTTCTTTTCTTTTGCTAAACTGAATACATGAGCGAGGGTAAGGAAAAAAGTGTTTCCCTGAAAACGGCTTTCGGCACCAAATTCTGAAATCCAGCGAAGTCCGGCAGAAGTCCGGCAGCCAATATGAAAATAATTCACCTCGGCACCCAGACCCGCAATTTTATCTTTATCGGGTTCAAGTATGATATTTCCGGCCGGTATTTTATCACTAGAAACTTTATACTGTAAATAGTAGATCAGTCCTGCATTTAAAATCGATTTTGGAGCTGTTTTTTCGGTATTCAGCATATAAAATGTTTTACCGAGTCCACCTTCAACGCTTAAGATGTCTCCGGTTTTAATGTCGGTATCTTTCTTTTTTCCGTTAATTTCATAAGCGGCCAAAGCTGAAAAATGAAATGTTTTTTTATCGTTAAAAAAGAGGGTTGTTCCGGCCGAAAACTCGTTCATGAACATTCCTAAACCGGCATTGTCTGATGCTCCTGCGGTAAACCTTCCGGTTGGGAGATATAAGGAATAGCTAAACACAAAATCGGCCCTTTTATGATGCCAGCCTAATTGCACGGGCTGTATATACATATCAGTAAAAGCAAGGGAATTTTTAGCGTCAAGTGTGTTTCCCTGAATGGTATTCGATGCAAAAGCCAGTAAAATAGTAGCTCCGTAATTGGCACCTAAAATTTTAAAATCACTTACATAAGAGGCTCCGGCACCTGTAATGAACATGGTAATATCTGGATTGGCAACGGATTCGTCACCATCGGCATTTCGCAGTGAACAGGCATCGTATAAATAGCCCGGAACATATACACTTAATGTATTTTCCGGTGCCTGAGTTCCCGACTGTAATCCCATTGCTCCTAAAATATGGCCTCCTTTAAGCTGCGCCTGTGCTAAAAAACAAATGGAAAAAAAGAGTATCGTTAGTCCGGGTTTAAGGATTGTTCGTTGATATAGTTTTATTTTCATAACTGCTTTTTTTAATTAATACTAGTCCCGTAAACGGTCTTTACCAGCTTTGTTTAATTTATAGACTGTTTAAAAAAATAGGAGCCGGTTTTCTCGGGACTAATCCTGATTACTCTGAAATATTCAGAAGGCGATTTTCCGGTATGTTTTATAAAAGCCCTGAAACAAGTAGTTCTGGACTTAAATCCCGATGCCCAGGCCATACCTTCGAGCGATAAGTCTTTCCAGTCGGAATCGTTTATTTTTTCTTTAAAATATTCGATCCGTTTCAGATTGATATAATCCTGAAAATGAAGATTAAATTCTGAATTAATCAAATTGGAAAGGTTATTTACCGTAATTCCGGTTTCTTCTGAAATATCCCTGATTACCAGATCTTTCTTTAAAAAAAGTTTCTTCGATGCAAAAATACTCTCCAGTTTGGCCAGATACTGCTGCCTTTTTTCGGGGGTTAACTCTTTTACTAAAGGTGTTGTGTTTTTCGTTTCCTGTGTACTAAAAGAGGTTACCAGATTATCTTCAATGAATTCTAGTGCATCGGTTTCAACTGTTGTATCATAAAAAATCTGAGGTTTGAAATAGAGCCAGCCCACTGTAAAAACCAATACAGACGATATTAAGATATAACAGGAATAATCTATTTTATCTACACGTTTCATTAAAAAGAAATGTACAAACAGCGTTGAAAACAAAAACAAGATCACCAAATTATAAACCCGGATCCAGTTGAGAATTTTAATTCTGTTAAACTGATTGTCTTTAAACCTTTTAATATCGTAGTTTAAAATCATCATGGTCTGACAAAAAGAATAAATGAGCCAGACGCTGAGGCTTAGCATCGAAAACGGACTTTTTATTTTTCGTGAAATATAGTCTATAAAGTAAATATTAGCATAATTACCAATCCAGACTATAATGGTCAGTGAAAAATACACCAGAAAAGGCAGAAAATGAATCCAGTCATATTTTTTAAAAACAGAATCCGGGAACAAAATACTTCTCACATATAAAAAAGCACAGGGAGCCGCTAAAAAAATAAAAGATTTAGTGATCATAAACAGATCGGGAAAATCCTTAAAAACATTGGCCGATAAGTAAAAATTATAAATACTGACAACCGCAAGACTGAACAAAAACAGTCCTAAGAAAAAACTTTTGGAATAGTTTTTCTTTGAAAAAAGGACCATCAAGGAAGTCGCAAATCCAACAATTGTAGCTATAAAAAAGAAAAGTGAAAGTACTATATCGATCATAAGTTCTAAGCTTAAATTAATAGTCGTCCTGTTTTCTTTTGGAAAAGACAAATTCCAAAGAAAATTCAAAGTGCAATTTGATAAGCTGTACTAATCTCAAAAGAAAAGTACAGCCTGTTTTTAGAATAGAATTTTAAACCTATTTTTTTACTGCGCCCGGAGGAAATCCTGCTAAGATTTTTTTAATAGAGCTGTTTATAAACTCTTCGGGATTGTCTGGTTTACTATCGATTTCGGCATTTCCGATACCCTGCCACACCAGTTTTTGGGTTTTGGAAGAAACAATATCAATTACCAGTGAACCATCGACATAATCATAGGTATTAAAGGTAGTATTGGCCCCTCCCATCATTGGGCCGCCTCCCCAGTATCCGTAAGGGCGGTACATTCCTCCATAGGCATAGAAATCAGTATTGGCAGATACGGAAGTTTTATTTTTTAAAATAGAAACGGCATTTACTTTTAAATCAGGATTTGAACTCTCGGTAAATCCTTTAGCAATCATTTCGGCACGGATGGCATTGGTAACACGGTCAACATTTAACTGATTTACCTGTCCCTGCTGTGCTTTTAAATCATAAACTGCAAAAGTTTTATATTCACTGAAATTGGCAGTATGATCATAATCTGTTGTAACTTTTACTGTTGGGGAACAGCTGTAAACTAAACCCAAAACTAAAATTGGGAGTATGCGAAGATTAGTTCTTTTAATATTCATTTTTGTAGAATTTAAATTAATAATTAATGGCTTAACTTGAAATTATAATTCTGAAAAATCATGAATGAACGATAAAGGCTTCGACAAATGTGCTGATACACATAAACAACTATGCTACAGGCTTTTAGCAAACATTCAAAGATAAATCATTTTATTTAATTAACATACTTTTGTGAAAAAAAATTCTTACTTAATATAAACTGTCTTATTTTCCCTGCACAACTACATAGCTGTCCTGCCCTTCTTTTGAAATAGGCTGGTAATACACATTATTGTAAATCATATACTTTTGCCCGTCTATGGTTTTCTCTTCCGATCCTTCGGGAAGATGTGTAACCACGGCACCTACAGGCGCATTGACGACTTTGTATTTACCGGAATCTTTCATATAATAGGTTCCGCCATAATAGTAATAATCAGTACCCGAAACTACAATCGTTACGTACCCTTTCGGGAGTTCTGAAATGACAGCTCCAATAGGTGCCGGAACTACTTTGTATCCTCCGGAATCTTTTACATAATAAACCCCGTCGTCATAATTGTACTGGTTATTTTCGACCGAAATAACAATGGCGGCCGTTGTAAGCGTAGCAGCAAAAAATCCTATCGGATACCAGGTTGGTCCCCAGTAATAAGGTACAAAAGGATGATAGATATAAGGATAAGGCACCGGATACGGATGAAAAGGCGGCGGAGGCAGCGGTCTTGGATATGGATGCGGCGGAATTGGCCGTGGTCCGGGTGGAATAGGTCTTGGGCCCGGCGGTATTGGTCTCGGTCCGGGCGGAATAGGCCTTGGTGCCGGCGGATGTATCGGCATAGGTCTTGGCATTACGGCATGAGGCGTAAAATGTCCAAAACGCTGTGCAGCTGCTGATTCCGGCGTTATCATCATCATTATAAATACTACGGCAAGAATCAGAAGTTTTATGTTTTTTAATAATGCTGTTTTCATGGTTACAGTATTAAATGATTATTTTTTAGTTTCTCTTGGCAGAAGTTTCACTTTGGCTGCTTTGGGCGGGGGCATAAATTCAAACATATAATCCGGGAAATCAGGATTGATGACCCAGTCTTTGTAAACCGCTTCATACTGTGGTTTATCTTTATCATTGCTATATACAATTACCATTTTAACCGGCAGGAAAAAATCATCGTTTCCTATCCAGAACTGAAAGCTTTTATCTTTGTCCGTACCGGCTATATGATAACATTCTTTATCATCAAGAATGGTTTTTCCTAAATAAATCAGGTTTCCTTTTTCGGTCCCTAAATCTTCCAGAAACGATTCATAGAAAAAATCAGCAGCAGGAAACTCAATTCCAAGATTTTTACTGGTTTCGTCTATGGTTTCAATAACTGACTTTGGTGCCGCAGCAAGAGCATAAGTGTTATTATCAAAAGAATAATAGCTTAAATTTTTACCATTATACCACAAGCTCCGGTTTCCTTTATCGCCGCTGGAAGTAATCTTCATTTTATCTGGAAACTTGATCGAAACTTTTTCATTTACAGAATGTTTGATCAATCCCAGGCTTTCGTTATAAATATCGTACGTCATTACCGATTTAAAACTGCACGATTTTATATACTGCAGTAATTCTGTTGTTCTGTGCAGAATATAAACGGCTGCAGAATCTATGCGCTGTGTCTGTGCTTTTGCTGCAAAAGTAATGGCCGCCATACCTATTAAAAACAATACTTTTTTATTCATGTCTATATTTTTTTAAATAATGAAAACTATATTTCTGACGCTATTGGCAGCTTTCCTTCTTTTACGGCCTGCATCATTTTTTGATAATCGAGTTCGTTTTGACGGGCATAAGCCATGGCAAATTTTGAAACGGCATTGGCAAACTCATTACTGTTTCCCATATAACCGGACAACAGCGAGGGATCTCCGGATCGGGCATGTGCCCTTGCCAGCGCCCAGCCGCAGGCTTTAGCATAATCGGCCATGTTTTCTTCCTTCATAATTTCAATTACCGGTTTTACTTTGGCATCCCTGAGCTGACGGATATAAAAAAACCGTCCTTTGTCATCGTTTGTCCATCCTAAAAACATATCCGACGCAGACTGCATCAGTTTTTGTCCCATCACAATCCGTTCGCCCTGATGCTTATACTTAGGTTTGTTTTTTACATTAGGTTCCAAAACGCTTTGTCTGGCTTCTTTAAACTGCAAAAAAATAGGTTCACCTGTAGCCGACATCAGTAAATAAATTCCGCACAGTGTTCCCACACTTCCTACGCCTACCACCTTAATTGCTAAATCATGCAGGGTATAACGGCTTAATAAAACCTGCCGGTCATCCGGCAGCGACTCTATATAACGTTTATGAACGATCTCCACTTCTTTCAGGATTTCTTTTTCTGCGTTCCCTGCAGGATGAAATATCAACGGCGGTTCGTCTTTTATTCTGGCCCGTATACCATCCTGATAGGTCATTTTCGCAAACTCTTTTTCATGAGCAGTATATTCTGCCGCTTTTTTGATCCTTTTTTGCTGAAACTCTTTTAGTTCTTCGTCTTTTCCCAGATCAATAAGTTCTGCAAGATCAATGTCGGCATACCAGATCTGCAGTGCCGATAATTTGCTGTATTCCAGCATATGTCGTTTATAACTGTCTGCCGCATGCCAGGCAAATTCTTTACAGCTTTTATTCGAAAACTTTCTCCATTTTCCTGCTATGGCAAAACTGGCTGCCAGCCTCTTTACATCCCATTCCCAGGGGCCCTGAAATGTTTCGTCAAAATCATTAATGTCAAAGACCAGCTTACGTTCCGGAGTAGCAAAACCTCCAAAATTCATTAAATGGCAATCCCCGCAAAGCTGTAATTCTATTCCGGTACTGGATGTATGAGCCAGATCTGCTGCCATAATTGCGGCAGATCCTCTAAAAAAAGCAAAAGGCGATTCCATCATTCTGCTGTAGCGAATAGGCAGCAGACTCTCGATTCTTCCCGTACTTGTTTTTATCAAAACAGCAACCGGATCTTCACGATCTTCTGCAGCCGTCCATTCCTGATGGGAGGAGCGCGGCACCTTTTTTCTTAATGCCTCCCCTTTCTCATAACGTTCTGCTTTTGATGCTGACGGATCAAATGAAACTTCGGTCTTATCTGCTGTTTTTCCTGTCATAAAACGGTTCTTATTTTACTTCTGTAACATCGCCCATTTTCCATGATTTTTCAAAAAAGCCTTTTTCAGGTCCGTAAAAACGTGCCAGTAATTCAAATTTTCCTTTTGAATCTGTTGGAACCCAATTGTTTTCTTTACCCGCCGGAGCTTTCGCTCCAAAATAAAGATCTACAGAACCATCGCTGTTTTTTTGAAGTCCGGGAGAAGTAGAAGAACGGCTGGAATATTTCATGTTTTTGATTAGTGCATGAGTTTGTCGATCATATACTGTAATGGACCAATACAATTTTATAGGTACGTTTGGAGGCAGATGCAGCTGATACAATTTTGATCCGTCAAACTCCTGACCTTTGTCATCTTTAATCGACATTAAATAATACTGACCTGTTCCTAAATGCTTAGTACTGAAATAAGCCATCGAATAACTTATCGCTCTTTCGCTTACCGGATACATATTGGGAGCCAGGTAATTTGACATTATTGCTTTTACAACATCTGGCGAAGCCGGTAAAGCCCAATTGGTTCCTTCATAATAAGGAGGTTTAAAAATTGCCTGATATTTACTGTCGATCCACTTTCCGGCATCTTTTACGGCCGCTTCCAAAATCTCTTTTGTTCTGGCATCAGCTTCAAAAGTTTTTCCTTTTTCTATTCCGATTGTTTTTAAAAAATCGATCATAACCAAATCACGTGTCAACCAGGGTTCACGCTGTACAAACTGATTTAAGATTTCGAAAAAATGAAAATTGTATGGAATGGTATTACTGAAATTAACTTCCAGCAAATCTAAAAACTGCGTTGCAGGAGGATTTGCTGCCTGAGAATAAGGATAAATTTTAACACGTTTTCCGTATTCAACAGCACGTTTAATATCATTTGGACTTCCGTCCGTAAGATTAGAACGCAAAATAGCAAAACCTGTGTAGGTTGAAGATGGCATTGGAATATATCCAGATGGTACTTTATCTTTATAATCTGGCGGAAGAATTATATATTTTCCCCCTTTTCCTTTATCAACTCCGGCTGGACCAATATCTTCAATAGCGGTCTGCCAGCCATCATCAAGACTTCCTGTAAAAGAAGAACTTCCTTCCGCTGGCGGAATCTCCAAAACAACAGGACCTTTTCTGGTATCATATAATGGATTTACATAAATAACATCCGGATTTGGCGTTAAGCTCTGATTCTTTGAGTTTATCAAACCCGACCAATAGATAATTTGATTGAAACTGCCTTTTGCTTTTATCAAACTTTCATTTAACAATTCAAAATTTACGGCTGGCATACCCCAAACTACTGTTTCAAATGCACGATTATATAGGGCTTGTTCATTCAAATTAGCAGGTTTAAAATCCCCAGAGACCGGACTGGAACTTACGTTTTCTGTTTTTTCTGTCGAAGCTTTATTGCATGAGGTTAAGAGTGCAATAGCAAGTATTGAGAATATTTTTGCTTTCATGATTTTAATTTTTTTGTATGGGAAAAGAATTAAAACGTTTTTATGAACCCGGAAATACAAAAGCCACAACAGCTCTTAAACCCCAGTCTGGTTTTATCGCCTCGTGGCCCACAATAGGAATTAAGGGCTGTACTGAAAACTGTACCACCTGATCGCCAAATTTGGTAATACCCCCCATCATTGGATTCAAAGAAATTAAGGTAGTATTACCTTCCCAATTTTGAGTAATTTCTGCATTGATTCCCCAGTTGGCACCGCTTTTATAACTATGCGACAGGAAAATCTGGGTATAAAAACTATTAAAATCGGCACGATCTGAAGCTCCGGCAACAGACCAGATCTGATTGGCTATAAACCCTACCGAAAGACCTTTTCCCTGATGCATGATTAATAAACTGGGACCAAGACCGAATTTTTCGGTTCCTAACAGTTTTTCTGTTGCCGTTGGAACTAAAAAGGCCGGACCAATTCCGTATATCAGTTTAGTACTTTTAGGCGCAAAAAAAGCCGTAACGGTGGCATCGCTTAATCCAAATTCGTGTGTATTGAACCCCGTTATGTTTCTTTGATCGACCACAGGCAGTATATAACGGGTAATTAAATTCAGATTGTCTGACAATTTAAACGGAATAACCGGCTGTATGTTGATGGTATATTTAACTCCGTTATAAGGCCCGATTCCGTAATTTAAATTGTTCTGAAGCGGCACACTTATTAAACTCGCAACAGGGTTGGCTAATTTATCTGCAAGTTCCTGAGCGCTGTTTCCGGATTTTGGTGTTTCTTCCTGAGCCAAAACCATATTTGAAAAAAGGAAAAGGAGTAAACGGCAAAATAATTTTGTAGAAATGTGTTTCATTGGATTATCATTTTAAAAGGTTCCTAATCACTTTTAAAATCCAAATGAAACAGCTTTCCGGAAAGCAAAAAGCCGCTTCATTTTAGATCCTAACTAATTCAAATTATTTATCTGCAAAAACTTTTTTCCAGTCATCTTTCATACTGATTACGTGGTATTTATTCTGCGCTGCCGTCTTTAATGATAAATTATCTTTTTCCTGATAAGTATATTCCCGAATAGAATCGTTATGGTTTACCAGCAGCTGAAAGGAAGGATATTTACTGCCCTGCGAATACTTAAGCATAGCAAGGTCTCCCGCTCCTCCTTCGTTTCCGCACGCAAAAACAGGACGCTGCCCAATATGAAGCTGTATACTAACGGGTTTGCCTTCTTTATCATTAAAGAGATCCAGAGCCGGCTCTCTCTGTACCACATTTTTATCGGGATCGTATTTGTATTTAAAAGAAGTCCCTACCACCTGTTCTTTTGGTATTCCGTAAAACTCTTGTGAAATTCCCCTCACTACTTCAATCGTACCTCCTGTTACAATAAAGGTTTTGAAGCCATTGGCACGCAGGTAATGCAATAGCTCCAACTGAGGCTGATAGCGTATTTGTCTGACGGGAGTATTTTTACCCGGATATTTCGCATCCTTAAAAAAATCTGCCACCGAAGCTTCAAATGCATCTTCAGACATTCCGGTATGGGTGGCTGCTACAAGTTCTATAAGGGCTTTATCTCCGCCTTTTTCAAAGTAGCTTTTATCTTTTTCCAGGACCGCTTTAAAAGGCTGTTTTTGTGCCAGAGCAGGATTAGCTTCCACCATTTTTTTTACACGGTAAAAAGCAAACAATTCCTGTACTAAAGGTTTTTCGGCCCAAAGTGTACCATCGTTATCGAAAGTGGCGATTCTGTTTTCAACGGGAATAAAATCCGGACTCCCTTTTTTGGTTATTTTTTCAACATAAGCAAGGATATCTTCTTTTAATGGTCCGTTATTCCAGCTTGGCAGCGGGTCACCAACAATGGCAGCCGCTGTATTGTCTTTTGAAGTATTTGTATTTTCTTCTGACTGTTTTTTACATGAAATGAATAAGAAAATCAGAAGTAATGGCAATATTATTCTTTTTTTCATAATGAACAATATTTGTGTACAGGAAACAATGCTTTATACCACACTGTTTCCTGTACCGTTACTACTATTTCTTACCTGATTTTTTATCTGATGTGACCTCTTCTTTTAATTTAGGCAGCAAATTTTTCTCTATATAATTTTGTCCCTTAATCGCTTTCATTTCTTCCTCCATAATAGTATAAGCCGAGAAACTTGGCGGAATGGATCTTGGAGGGTATTCCTTAAAGGTTTCGGCAAAAACAACCACGTCTTGTATTGCACCATATACCATCTGAACATGATTCATAACCCAGTCCCAGTATGTATTAGAAGTGATGTCTGCACGCTCAAACGGATCCTGATATAAATTGAATATTTTTTGGAGACGTAATTTCGTAAAAGGTTCTGCCCATACACCCATTGTTCCCGGTAAACGCTGTTCTGCAAAAACATATTTATAATCGCCTTCTCTTAAACCAACTAAAAGTCCGTCATCATCTGTATAAAAGAATTTTTCTCTGGCACTCTTTTGTGTTTTACCTCGTAAAAAATTACTTTGATCAAAACCATCCAAATGTACTTTATAGGTTTTTCCATTGGCATTATATCCTTTTAAAAGCTTATTGATGATGTCTGGTTCTCCGGCAATAGAAGCAAGAGTTGGTATCCAGTCGTTATGGCCCATTAGTTCATTTGTAATTGTTCCCGGTTTAATAACTCCCGGCCAGCGTACTATACAAGGTACACGGAAAGCTCCTTCCCAGTTGGTGTTTTTTTCAGAGCGAAATGGTGTCATAGCACCATCTGGCCAGGTATTCATATGGGGACCATTATCTGTTGAATAGATTACGATCGTATTATCGGCAATTCCTAAATCGTCTAATGTTTTTAAAATACTTCCTATAGTTTCATCATGTTCAATCATACCATCGATGTACTCGCTGTCTCCATGGGTATATCTTCCCCGGTGTTCTGCCCTAACATGAGTACGAAGGTGCATACGTGTAGCATTAAACCAGCAGAAAAATGGTTTCCCTGCTGCATTTTGTCTCTTTATAAAATCAATGGCTGCAGCAGAGGTTTCATCATCGATGGTTTCCATTCTTTTTTTAGTAAGAGGGCCTGTATCCTCAATTCTTTGTTTTCCAACTCTCCCAAAACGAGGATCTGTTGCCGCATCATCTGTATTGGTAGCGGTACATTTTAAAACACCTCTTGGACCAAATCTTTTCAAATATTCCGGATCTTTGGGATAATCCGGTAATTCCGGCTCTTCCTCTGCATTTAAATGGTACAGGTTGCCAAAAAACTCATCAAAACCATTTACAGTTGGCAGATTTTCATTGCGATCTCCCACGTGATTTTTACCAAACTGACCTGTTACATATCCCAGACTTTTCATGATTCCGCCAACGGAAGGATCTAACTGACTCATTCCCATAGGCGCACCGGGATATCCTACTTTTGTAAGTCCGGTACGAAGGCCATGCTGCCCTGTTAAAAAGGCGGCACGTCCTGCTGTACAGCTTTGTTCACCATAATAATGTAAGAACCGTAATCCTTCATTGGCTAAACGATCAATGTTAGGTGTAGTATACCCCATAAGGCCGTCACTATAAGCGCTGATATTGGTAGTTCCTATATCATCGCCCCATAATACTAAAATGTTGATTTTTTTATTTTGAGCTTTCACCTGAACAATTGTGAAGCATACTAATGCAAAAAGCATTAAGGCATTTCTAATGTTACTTTGTTTCATGGTAATAAGATTTGTTAATAATTCGTTTGTATAAGGGTTGTATCTAAAAATCGAACTATAATTTTCTGCTCCAAATAAAGCAGAAAGGCAACCTGTATTAAAAGCAATTTCTTAGAACATTTTTGCTGCTGACAAAGGGGGAATTTGCAACAACATTTTTTTAACGTTTTGTTAAGTGTCTCAAAATTAAACAATAAAAAACCTAATCATCCCATTTTTAAGGGCTTACGTTGTTGCAAGTTATAATTTGCAACATAAAAAAAGTTTTATTTTGCTCCGGCTTGTTGCATTTTATAATTTGCAACATCCAATTTTTCTTAAAAAGCAGTATTGTTTTTCCTTTTTTCTGTTTCAGAATAAAACCGAAAACCCTTTTCTCTTGAATTGCAAGTACAAAAAAAGCCACCCTTTGCGGATGGCTCTTTTATTTATTACAATTTTTTAATAAAACTATTCTATTTCAGAAACTCTCATGGTGTTTACCATTCCTTTGTCTTTAATTGGCATTGCAGCAAGATTGATTAAATAATCTCCTTTTGATGCATACCCTTTTTCAACCGCAATTTTATTTACATCTGTAACCGTATCGTCTGTACTTTCTTCATTATCATAGAAGAATGATTTAACTCCCCATAATAAATTTAATTGTGTCAGGATTCTTCTGTTTGAAGTAAATACTAAAATGTGTGCAGAAGATGGTCTCCAGGCAGAGATTTGGAAAGCAGTATAACCACTGTTTGTTAATGTACAAATTGCTTTTGCTTCGATTTCGTTAGCTAACAAAGCTGCCTGGTGGCAAACTGTTTTAGTAACAAATCGTTTTGTTTTGATTTGCGGCGTGTTCTGAGGAACCTGAATTAGTGGAGAGTTCTCAACTGCCTCACAAATTTGTGCCATTCTCTGGATAACCTGTACAGGATAGTTTCCTGTAGCCGTTTCTCCTGATAACATTACAGCATCAGCTCCATCCATTACCGAGTTGGCAACGTCATTTACCTCAGCTCTTGTTGGAGTTAAACTTGTAATCATTGTTTCCATCATTTGTGTCGCAACGATAACCGGAATTCTCGCCGTTTTAGCTCTGCGGATCAAATCTTTTTGAACCAATGGTACTTCGTGAGCAGGAAGCTCAACACCAAGATCTCCACGAGCCACCATTAAACCGTCGCAGTATGCTACAATTTTATCCATGTTCTCAAGAGCTTCCGGCATTTCAATTTTAGCAACGATAGGAATTTTAACTTCAGAATGTTTCGCAATTAATTCTTGCAAATCCTGTAAATCGCGAGGGGTTTTCACGAATGAAAGTGCGATCCAGTCTACTTTTTGTTCGATTGCGAAAATCGCATCTGCAATATCTTTTTCTGTTAAAGCCGGTAAAGAGATTTTTGTGTTTGGAAGGTTAACCCCTTTTTTAGATTTTAACTCCCCGCCCTGAATAACTCTAGCAACAACTTCTGTTTTTTTGTCTGTTGAAACAATTTCAAAAATAAGTTTACCGTCATCAAGCAGAATACGCTCTCCTTCGTTAACATCATTTGGGAAATTTTGATATTTCATGAACACTCTCTGAGCCGTTCCAATAATATCTTCGGCAGTAGTGAAAGTGATAAGATCGCCATCGTGAACTACGGTACCTTCTTCCATAACTCCAACTCTAAGTTTTGGTCCCTGCAAATCTCCAAGGATTGCTGTAGTGTAACCAAACTCTTCGTTTAAGCCTCTAATGATGTTAATTTTTTCTTTTACTCCTTCGTAGTCTGCATGCGAAAAATTGATTCTAAACACGTTAACCCCTGCTTCGATCATGTCTTTGATGATCTCTCTTGTACTACAGGCAGGCCCAAGTGTAGCAACAATTTTGGTTTTCTTACTTGTCAACATTTTTTTTAAAAAATTAGATTGTTTTTTGATTTTATTTTATTGGTATCCACAGCATAAATTGCTGCAATACTTTCTATTGAATTTAGTTTTTGCTGAATTTCTGAAAAATCGACAGCCTCCTCACTGTTATCGATCTTCAGGAAAAAATCTACCTTTTTGAATTCAGGAAGTAAATGAATTGTTGTAGAAACCTCACTTGTTTCATTAGAAAACAAATTCTGGAAATCATTTGTACTCACAGAAATGATCTCATTTTTATTCTGAATCAAATTCCATGAAACAGCTTTCTCAGAATCATAATAATAAAATCTCGAAAAATTTGCCTCGCCTTCTTTAGTTTGAGCATGGATCTCGTTTTTGCTCTTACTCAGGTTGATCGGAAGGTTTTTATTGATAAAATAGGCCAATCTATAATCTTCTAATGAAGTATGAATTGCCATTAAATGATAATCAATTTCGTCAAATTCGTCTAAATCCAATCTATGAACAGCCATGTCATGAAAAATCAAGTTGTAAATATACTATTTCTAACGGAGCATCAATAGTTATCAGGCACTTGTTTTTGTTAATTTATAAACGAAAACGATTTAGCGTTAAGAAAATTACAGCATTTTTGTAATTATTTCTTGTCAATTTTTTCCTGAAATGCAAAATAAGCTCTCTGCGAAGCTTTCTCTTCTGCTTTCTTTTTTGACGTCGCTCTTGCGCGTGCCACCACTTTATCGTCTATACTTAATTTGACTCCAAACAAACGTTGTCCGTCAATACCGTTATCTTCAAAAATATCATAATGAAAGATCCTCTTTTCTTTCTGACACCATTCGATAACTAAACTTTTGTAACTAATTACTTTTCCTTCCAGTCGTGCAATATCGACATAAGGTGTAATTACTCTTTTTTGAATAAACCTTTCGCAGTAAGAATACCCTTTATCCAGATAAATAGCGCCTATTAAAGACTCAAAAATATTACCGTGAATGTTTTCGCCAAAGTGCTGGACAGGCACTTTACTTTCTACAAAACGTACCAGATTTAAATCTTTACCCAGTTCATTTAAGTGTTCCCGGCTCACTATTTTTGAACGCATTTTGGTCAGATAACCTTCATCGCCATTGGGTGCTTTGTTAAACAAATGTGCAGCAATTACGGCACTTAACATGGCGTCTCCCAAAAATTCGAGACGTTCGTAATTGATAGGATGCCCTGCTTCATCTAACTTATTTGACGATCTATGAGTAAATGCTTTTCGGTAATATTCAATATTTACAGGCTGAAAACCAAGAATTTTCTGAATAGTGTCAAAAAAAATCCCGTCTTCTAGAGAACGGGATTTAGAAAATATTTTTTTGATAATATTCATATACGAAAATTAGTCAGCTAGTTTTTTAAACAATACACAAGCATTATGCCCGCCAAAACCAAACGTATTACTCATAGCAACATTTACTTCTCTCTTTTGAGGTTTGTTTAAAGTCAGGTTTAATGATGGGTCAATATTTTCATCTACAACAGTATGGTTAATCGTTGGAGGAACAATAGAGTGTTTCATCGCTAAGATAGAAGCAATGGCTTCGATAGCTCCGGCTGCACCTAATAAGTGTCCTGTCATTGATTTTGTTGAGTTGATATTGATTGTTTTAGCATGGTCACCAAATACAGCGCTGATGGCTTTCAATTCAGCAACATCTCCTAATGGTGTAGAAGTTCCATGAGTATTAATGTGATCAACATCTTCCGGGTTCATTCCGGCATCTTTCAGCGTGTTTTTCATTACCGCAATAACGCCAATTCCTTCAGGGTGTGGCGCTGTTAAGTGGTAAGCATCAGACGACATTCCGCCTCCGCCGATTTCGCAGTAAATTTTTGCTCCTCTTGCTTTTGCATGTTCATAATCTTCCAAAACCAAAGCACCTGCTCCTTCTCCTAATACAAAACCATCTCTGGTTGCATCAAAAGGTCTGGAAGCTGTTTCAGGACTTTCGTTTCTGGTAGATAAAGCGTGCATAGAGCTAAAACCTCCCATACCTGCAATAGTTACGGCTGCTTCTGAACCACCGGAGATAATAACATCACACATTCCTAAACGAATGTAGTTGAAAGCATCAATTAATGCATTTGCAGAAGAGGCACATGCAGAAACGGTAGTATAATTTGGTCCCATATATCCGTTACGCATAGAAATATGCGCAGGAGCAATATCGGCAATCATTTTTGGAATAAAGAACGGATTGAACTTTGGAGTTCCGTCTCCTTTTGCATAATACATTACTTCTTCCTGGAAAGTTTCTAAACCTCCAATTCCAGCTCCCCAGATAACACCAACTCTTGTTTTATCGATATTATCATCAGTAAGTCCAGCATCTTTAATAGCTTCGTCACTGGCAGCAATTGCATATTGAGCAAATTTATCAAGTCTGCGGGATTCCTTGCGATCCATGTAATCTTCAATATTGAAGTTTTTTACTTCGCAGGCAAATTTCGTTTTGTGCTTCTCTGTATCATAATATGTGATAGGAGCGGCTCCGCTTACCCCATTCACAAGTGCATCCCAATATTCCTGGATATTATTTCCAATAGGAGTAAGTGCACCTAATCCTGTTACAACAACTCGCCTTAATGCCATAAATATGTATTTTGTGTCTTTAAACAAATAAAACCCATGCTTTCTTAACTGTATTGCTACTTAAGAGCCATGGGTATTACAATATAAATATATCTTTTTGATTGGAAATCAATCGAAATTTAAATTTTAAAAAAAATAATAACACCCGATCCTTAAAAATTTCAAATTTCAAAAAACAAATTCCAAAATTGGAATTTGGAATTTCAAAAAATTGGGATTTTTAGAAATCGGGTGTGGTATTATTATTTTTTTGCTTCCTCGATATAAGAAATAGCTTGACCTACAGTAGCAATGTTTTCTGCTTGATCGTCTGGAATTTGAATATCAAATTCTTTTTCGAATTCCATAATAAGCTCAACAGTGTCTAATGAGTCAGCTCCTAAATCATTAGTGAAGCTTGCTTCTGTTACAACTTCGTTTTCGTCAACACCTAATTTGTCTACGATAATCGCTTTTACTCTTGATGCAATGTCTGACATAATCTTTAATTTTAGAATTTAATTTGTTGGCAAAAATAAAAAACTTTATTTTAAAACAACTATTTACTTTATAAATGTGACACTAATTTATAAAATTAATTTTAAGAAAGCGGTTTTAAAGCTATTTATTTTCGATTTTTATTCCGTTTTTTGCACTTTAAAAACAAACTCAATCATGAAAAAAATTATCGTTTTTGCCTCAGGATCAGGAACTAACGCAGAAAACATTATAAAATATTTTTCAAACACCGAAATTGCAAAGGTCGTTTCGGTTTTTACAAATAACGCATCGGCAAAAGTTATCGACAGAGCCAAAAATCATCAAATTCCTGTTGAAATCTTCGAAAAAAACGAACTTTTGGAGCGAAATGTATTACAAAAAATCCAGAAAATCGACCCGGATTTGATCGTTCTTGCCGGTTTTTTACTCAAATTTCCAGAGAACATTATCGAACAGTATCCCGGTAAAATAATTAATATTCATCCCGCCCTTTTACCTAAATACGGAGGTAAAGGAATGTACGGAATGCACATTCACAGAGCCATTGTAAATAATAAGGAGAAAGAAACAGGAATCTCTATTCATTATGTAAACGAAAACTATGATGAAGGCGCTATTATCTTTCAGGCAAACACTGCCTTAACAGACGAAGACACTCCTGAAACAGTGGCAGAAAAGATTCATGAACTGGAACAAAAACATTTTCCGGAAATTATTCATCAAATACTTGAGGAAAATTCCAAAATTTAATTTCCAATTTCCAATTTTAGACAAAGCGATAAAATCTGCAATCTAAAATCTACAATCTAAAATAAATAAATGAATCACGAAGTACATATATATACAGATGGTGCGGCAAAAGGAAATCCCGGCAATGGCGGTTACGGCGTGGTAATGGAATTAGTCGGCACTCCTTATAAAAAAGAGTTTTACGAAGGTTTTCGCCTGACGACTAATAACCGAATGGAGCTTCTGGCTGTAATTGTAGGTTTAGAAAAACTAAAAAATCCAAACATGAAAGTGCTTGTCGTTTCCGATTCTAAGTATGTCGTGGACTCTGTTGAAAAAAAATGGGTTTTTGGCTGGGAGAAAAAGGGATATAAAGACAAAAAGAATCCCGATTTATGGAAACGTTTTTTAATTGCCTACCGCAAACACCAGGTCGACTTTAAATGGATTAAAGGCCATAACAATCATCCGCAAAACGAGCGCTGTGACCAACTGGCCGTTATGGCATCTGTACAGCCCAAACTGTCTGTCGATGTTTATTACGAAACGATCGGATCTAAAGAATAAAAAAACGCATCAGGTATTGAACTGCCCCCAAAAAGTTAGACACTATTTGAGGGCATTTTTATGGAAAGAAAA
>NZ_JBMDKA010000052.1:0-16901 GCF_057809475.1 Flavobacterium sp. FG19
CTGTTGTGTCTAACTCAGCCTCATTTGAACTGCCAAATGTACCAGGTCCTGCTGCTGATGCCACTACAAATGAATACTCATATGGAGCTGTTCCGCCTGCAGCAGTTACGCTTACTTTTGCACCTGAATTACAGTTTGCATTTACATTAGAAGCCAATGACAATGATAAGGCCGTAGGTTCTGTTACTTCCACAGTCACATCATTAGTACAGCCTGTAGCTGTATCAACAACTTCAAGGGTATACGTTCCTGCCACTAAACCTGAAGCGGTTACTGTATTACCTGACTGAGTAAGGGTTCCTGCTCCTGCTGTTAACGTATAAGTATAACCAGCAGCATAATCAGCCACTGTGAAAACTGCTGAACCGTTATTTCCCGCATTACAAGAAACATTAGCCGTAACTGATCCTGAAACCGTAATATTGGTTACCGGAGCTACTGTATGCGACTCTGTATAGGTACAACCATTAGCATCTGTTACCTGGAATACATAAGTACCCGGAGCTAAGTTCGCAAATGTTGTAGTGGTTTGTTTAGCCACTGTAATTGGAGAAATAATCTCGTATTCTAATATTCCAACTCCTCCAACGTGCGCTGTAATCTCAACTGTAGCATCAGCGATACAAGTATCAGCAATGCTTGTTACGATGGTTAAGTCCGTTGGCGGGTTCAATGCCGGAACATCAACTCCGTTGGTGATAGTAAACATACAACCGTTACTGTCTCTTACGATAATATCGAAAGTTTGTCCTGCAGTCGTTTCGTAAGTATCGTCATCAGAATAGTTAGTTCCGCCATCATAGCTGTATTCATAAGGTGCTGTACCGCCCGCAGGCACTACGGTTACCACAGCTACAGATGGTACATTACCTGCTGTACATACTAAATCTGTCGTTATAGAAGATGCAGCGGTTAAAGCGGTAGGTTGTGTAATCGTTACCGGTGCAGTAAGGATACAATCCTTAGCATCACGTACTGTAACCACATAATTAGTAGCAGCCGTTAAACCTGTAAATTCATTTGATGACTGGAATGCCTGAACTATAACAGCCCCTCTTTCAAGCTGGAACTCAAATGGTCCAACTCCACCAGTTACATCTACTGTGATAGTTCCATCGGTACCTAAATTACAGTTTACGTTTGTTACAATCGGATCAAATACGATAGCCGGAATAGGATCTAAGTCAATAGTAAATGTATCTGTACAATTTTCTGCATCCGTTACTGTAAACACATAAGTACCTGTTGCACCTGTCGTTAATACCGCTCCTGTTGGAGTAACTGCTCCTCCGTTTAATCTATAAGTATAAGTATAAGAACCATGACCTCCTGAAGGTGTAAGTGTAAATTGTGCATCTTCACTTCCTGCAATACAGCTTAACTCTCTGGTTAACTGCACGTCTAATTCTAATTTTGGTTCTACTGTATACGGTACACTAGCAACACAGCCTTTACCATCTTTTATAGATAAAGTGTATAATCCTGGTTCACTGAATGTGAAACTTGGTGAAGTCTGATAAGTACTTCCGTTTACGCTGTAAGTAGCACCTCCCACAATAGTAGCATCTACTGTTCCGGTAATATTAATTGCAAATACACTTCCGTTGTAACAAAGTGGCGCTGGCAGGTCAATTGTTGGATCAGCATATTTGTAAACCGTCACTGGTACATGCTGGATACAGTTAAAAGCGTCTTTTACATATACATCGTATGCAATACCTGCTACACTTCCTGGTCTGGTAAACGTATTTGCCGTTACCCAGTCAGCCGTTACAGGAGCATTTCCAGAAAGAACAACCTGATAAGTATAAGGTCCTGTTCCGTCTTTTGCCTGAGCTGAAATAATCGCTAAATTATCGCAGTCTTCTTTTGTTGTCGCCGAAGCTGTAAGAGACAACGCTACAGCTGACTCTTCAATATTAAAGGTATCCGAAACAACTGAACAGCCTGCATTAGGCCCCGCTGTTTCCTCTACTAATATATAATATGTACCTACAGCCAATGGTCCTAAAGTTACCGCAGTTGAAGTTGCACCTGCAGCTAAACCACTAATTGTTGTTGGTGCAATAATTTGTGCGTTCGTAAATGCCTCACTTACAGAATAGGTAACGTCTACTGATGCAGCAGGGTAATTATTTCTGATAGCAAAAGTAGCACTTCCGTCTGCAGCATTCTTACAAGTAATATTGCTGGCAGTATCATTTACCACTTCCAGCATTGAACTTGTAGGTACCGGACCAGGAGCCGCCTGGAAGTAGTAACATCCTGTACTTTCAGAATATACAATGAAAGTATATAATACTCCAGGAGTCAATCCGTTATAGATTGTTTGTCCAGGAGAAGTTTCTCCCTGCCATCCGTCAACACCGTCTGCTGTCCAGACTTGAGGCGGAGTAGATCCTCTGTAAATATTAAAGTGGAATGGTCCTGCTCCTGCATAAGCACTGTTCACGGTAATTGTTGCCGAACCACCTGCAGGTCCACAGACTGCACTTGTATTAATTGTAATTCCAAGTCCTGTCACCGGAGCAGCGATCAGAACGTCTTTAATGAATTCCTGACAACCATTAGTATCTACCACTCTAATTTGATAGTAACCAAAGTCCACTACTTCAAATACTACGGTAGTACCCGGAATACCATGTGCTTCTGCACTGTATCCGTTAATACCTGTTACATAGTAATCATAAGGTCCAACACCACCAGTAACTGACTGAATGATGATCTCTCCTTTAGAAATTCCACCAACACTAGTATCGCACTGCATATCCGTTTTATCAGAAATTACCGTTAATGGTAGTGGTTCAGAAATATTGATGTTTTCAATATCAGTACAGCCTTTAGCATCTGTAACTGTTATGGTATACGTACCTGCACGTAAACCAGATGTTTGTGTACCATAGTCAATACCTAAAGTATCATTATGAACATTAATCACAAACGGTGCCTGCCCTTTGGTAGGATCAACTGTAACATTTAATGAAGCTGAAGAATCTCCGTTACATCCAATTGCGGCTCCAAGGCTTACACTTACATCCGGAGTAACGGTAACTGTTGTGGTTACCGGAACTGTTGTTGTAGTTGTACAGCCTCTTCCGTCTGTTACTGTAAAAGTAAAGTTTGCAGCCGCAGCTGTTGTAAATACATTTCCGGTAAAAGTTCCCGGTGCACCCGCTGGTACACTAGTGTAAGTATAAGTATAGGTTCCTGCTCCTGTTCCTCCGCCTGCTGTTAATCTAATTTCAGCATCTGTAGAACCTGAACATGTAATATCTTTTGTTAACTGAGCAGATAAAGTCAATGGGCTGTTTACTGTAAGCGGAGTAAGCGTTGGAGCTGTACATCCGTTTCCATCTTTTACCCAGATTGTATAGTTACCTGCTGCCGTTACTGTAAAGGTATTAGAAGTACCAAATGAAGTACCATTGATACTGTAAGTTAACGGTGCTTTTCCTGTTCCTACAGCTGTAATCGTATAAGTACCAACTCCTAAACACTGGTTTACAGCCGAAGCCATCACCGTTGGTGCATTATCTCTCGCAATTGTAATATCTAATTTTATCTGACATCCATTGGCATCTACCACATAAGCATCCCAGTTTAGACTCACTGTTGGATCTAAATTCGCAACATTTGAACTTGTTAAAGTTCCTATTGCCGCACCATCTGCTACAAATGAATATTTATAAGCAGGTGTTCCGTTTGATGCCGTTACCGTTACTTTTGATGTTCCTACATTACAATTGGCATTTACTGTAGCGTATACTGCCGATAATGCTGCTGTAGGTTCTACAATAGTAACAGTACCATTTGTAGTACATCCTGTAGCCGGATCCGTAAATTGAACCGTATAAGTTCCCGCTACTACACCACTTAATGTTAGTGTATTTCCTGACTGAGCAAATGCTCCTGTTCCCAGTGATCCTGCTGTTAATGTATAAGTATAGTTTCCAACAGCAGCAATACCTGAAACTACAAATCTGGCACTTCCTGTATCATCTCCAAAACATTTCACATGACTTACCACACTTGACGTTACAGAAATAGGCGTAACAGGATTTACTTTGTAAGACTGCTCAGCATAACAACCGCTGGCATCTGTAATTCTGAAAGTATAAGTAACATTTGGAGCTAATCCTGCAAATGTTCCTGTAGCATTACTAGCTACTGCAGAAGCTGGCGCTGTAATACTATATACTAAAGTTCCCACTCCTGTACCTGCCGTTGCAGTTAACTGTACTGTACTGTCTGTTGCCAAACAAGTCACAGCACTTCCCGCAATAGAAGCAATAGTTGGAGGGTTTAATCTTGCTATTGAAACGGTATTAGTAAAAATACAGCCATTTGCATCCTTAACAGAGTAAGTGATAGTCTGGTCTAATCCTGTATCGTTTACTGTGAAAGTTCTTGTCGCTGAATAAGCACCGCCTGTTCCAAATCTGTATTCGTATGGTGCTGTTCCAGTTGTTGGAACTGCTATAGTAACAACTGTTGATTGTTTTACATTGCTTGTATTACAAGTTAATGCCGGAGCACTTGCTGTAGTTGTTAATGGTGTAGGCTCTGTTATAGTAACTACAATAGTTCCCTGACACCCTTTATTATCTCTTACATAGAAGGTATGAGCTCCCGGTGTTAAACCTGTAAACGTATCTGTTGAAGAGAATGGTCCCGCAGCATTAGCCGAATAAGTATAACCTCCGGATCCGCCAGTTCCTCTTAATCTTACCGAACCGTTTGCAGCTCCGTTACAAGTAACATTTACCTGTGAAGCAATAGTGGCACCCGGATTTGTAATAGGAGCTACTGTAGCTGAAACTATTACAGTACAGCCTGGAGTATTAGAATCGGTAATCTCGAAATTATATGTTCCTGCTGTCGCTGCCGCTGTGTACACAAACTGTGAACCTGTAACAGCAACACTTGAACCGTATCCGCTTCCTGAATCTACTCTGTAAGTATAAGAAGCTCTTCCTCCTGTAATGTCAACTGTAATAGCTGCCGCAGGGGTTGCAGAACAATCTAATTCTTTGGTTATTTTGGCAATAGCCGTTAATTGTGGGTAAACTCTAATTGAAGCAGCTGAAGCTGTACATCCGTTAGCATCTTTTACCCAAACGGTATAAGGAGTCGCTGAAGCCGCAACATTAAATACGTTATTGGTTGTAAAGGCTCCCGTAGGACCGTTGATTCCATAAGTTAAAGTACCAACTCCGCCTGTACCGGTAGCCGTAATAGTAAAGTTACTTCCTGAAGCACTACACTGATTACCTAAAACTGCCGTAACCTGTGGAGGTAAATCTCCTGAAATTGATCTGGTAACTGAATCGGTACATCCGTTAGCATCCATTACAAAAACAACCCAGTTCAGATCGGCACCACCGTTAGTATCAACCGTTAATTTATCATTTGATGTATAAGCTGCCGGCAGAGGATCAGTATCACCTGCTTTAACTACTGCATAACTATAAGCTGGTGTTCCGCCTGAACCTACTGCTGTAATAATAGCCGTATCATTGTTACAGTTAATATTAGTAGCTGTAGCCGTAACATCCACATCAAGAGCTGGTTCTCCAATTGTAATTGAAGCATTGCTTGTACATCCTGTAGCATTATCAGTAACTGTAATGGTATACGTTCCTGCTGCTACATTAGCCAATGTAAGAGTATTATCTGATTTAGTAACTGAAGATGCCGCTGCTGCAGGCGCTACTGTATAGATATAGTTCCCTACCGTAGCTAAACCTGAAACCGTATAGGTTCCGTTTCCTGTTGCCGTTCCTTTACATCTTGCATCATTATTTTTTGTACCAGTTATAGCAATTGGTATAACAGGTGCTACTCGGTAAGACTGCTCAGCATAACAACCGCTGGCATCTGTAATTCTGAAAGTATAAGTAACATTTGGAGCTAATCCTGCAAATGTTCCTGTACTATTACTAGCCACTGCCGAAGCTGGTGCTGTAATACTGTATACTAAAGTTCCCACTCCTGTACCTGCAGTTCTGGTAACCTGAACGGTACTGCTTGTCGCTGTACAGGTAACCGCACTTCCTGAAATAGAAGCAATAGTCGGAGGGTTTAATCTTGCTATTGAAACCGAACCGTTAAATGTACATAAGTTAGCATCTCTAACAGAGTAATTAATTGTTCTGTCTGATCCGTTATCAGTTACTGTAAAAGTTCTTGTAGAAGAATATGCTCCTCCCTCAAAACTATATTGATATGGTGCTGTTCCTGTTGTTGGAACTGCAATAGTAACAACTGTTGATTGTTTTACATTTGACGTATTACAAGTAAATGCCGGAGCACTTGCCGTAGCTGTTAATGTTGTTGGCTGCGTGATAGTAACAGTAACATTTCCTGTACATCCTTTACTGTCTTTTACATAGAAAGTATGTGTTCCTTGTGCTAAACCTGTAAAAGTAGCTGTGGTGGTATATGTTCCTGCTAAAGCATTGCTGTAAGTATATCCTCCTGATCCGCCAGCTCCTGTTAAAGTAACGGAACCGTTTGCAGCTCCGTTACAAGTAACATTTACCTGTGCAGCTGTAACAGTTGGATTTGTTATAGTCGCAACTGTAGCTGAAACTATTACAGTACAGCCTGGAGTATTAGAATCGGTAATCTCGAAATTATATGTTCCTGCTGTCGCTGCCGCTGTGTACACAAACTGTGAACCTGTAACAGCAACACTTGAACCGTATCCGCTTCCTGAATCTACTCTGTAAGTATAAGAAGTTCTTCCTCCCGTAATGTCAACTGTAATAGCTGCCGCAGGGGTTGCAGAACAATCTAATTCTTTGGTTATTTTGGCGATAGCCGTTAATTGTGGGTAAACTCTAATAGAAGCAGCTGAAGCTGTACATCCGTTAGCATCTTTTACCCAAACCGTATAAGGAGTTGCTGAAGCAGCAACGTTAAATACGTTATTGGTTGTAAAAGCTCCCGTAGGACCGTTGATACCGTAAGTTAAAGTACCAACTCCGCCTGTTCCGGTAGCCGTAATAGTAAAGTTACTTCCTGAAGCTGAACATTGGTTTCCTAAAACAGCCGTAACTGTTGGAGGTAAATCTCCTGAAATAGATCTGGTAACTGAATCAGTACATCCGTTAGCATCCATTACATAAACCACCCAGTTCATGTCCGCACCACTGTTGCTATCAACCGTTAATTTATCGTTTGATGTATAAGCTGCCGGTAACGGAGCAGGATCTCCTGCTTTTACTACTGCATAAGTATAAGCCGGTGTTCCGCCTGATCCTACTGCTGTAATAACAGCATTATCATTATTACAGTTAATATTAGTTGCTGTAGCCGTAACATCAACATCAAGAGCTGGCTCTCCAATTGTAATTGAAGCGTTACTTGTACATCCTGTAGCACTATCAGTAACGGTAATGGTATACGTTCCTGCTGCTACATTAGCCAGTGTAAGGGTATTGCCAGATTTGGTAACTGAAGCTCCTGCTGCTGCCGGTGCTACGCTATAAATGTAGTTACCTACTGTAGCTAAACCTGAAACCGTATACGTTCCGTTTCCTGTTGCTGTTCCTTTACATCTTGCATCATTATTTTTTGTACCAGTTATAGCAATTGGTATAACAGGTTCTACTCTGTAAGACTGCTCAGCATAACATCCGCTGGCATCTGTAATTCTGAAAGTATAAGTAACATTTGGAGCTAATCCAGCAAATGTTCCTGTACCATTGCTAGCCACTGATGAAGCTGGTGCTGTAATACTGTATACTAAAGTTCCCACTCCTGTTCCTGCTGTTCTGGTTACCTGAACGGTACTGCTTGTTGCTGTACAGGTAACGGCACTTCCTGATATAGAAGCAATAGTTGGAGGGTTTAATCTTGCTATTGAAACTGAACCGTTAAAAGTACATAAGTTAGCATCTCTAACTGAGTAATTAATTGTTCTGTCTGATCCGTTATCAGTTACTGTAAAAGTTCTGGTAGAAGAGAATGCTCCCCCTTCAAAACTATATTGATATGGTGCTGTTCCAGTTGTTGGAACTGCAATAGTAACTGTTGTAGACTGTTTAACATTTGACGTATTACAAGTAAATGCAGGAGCACTTGCTGTAGCAGTTAATGTTGTTGGCTGTGTAATAGTTACATTAACACTTCCTGTACAGCCTTTACTGTCTTTTACATAGAAAGTATAGGTTCCTTGTGCTAAACCTGTAAAAGTAGCTGTTGTGGTATACGTTCCTGCTAAAGCATTGCTGTAAGTATAACCTCCTGATCCGCCAGCTCCTGTTAAAGTAACTGAACCATTTGCTGCTCCGTTACAAGTAGCATTTACTTGTGCAGCCGTAACCGTAGGATTTGAAATTGACTGTATTGGAGTTGTTACTACAAAAGTACAGCTATTTGCATCTGTTACTCTGATTAGGTAAGTTCCAGCCGATGAAGCTGTATATACATTAGAAGCCATTGCAGTATATGAAGTCCCGCCATTTGAAGAAACTGCATAAGTATATGGACTTCTTCCTCCACTTGCTGTAATAGTTATTCTGGCATCTGGTGAAGCAGAACAATCGAGTTCTTTAACAGCAGCTAATGCTGTTAATTGTGGATAAACAGTAATTGGTGAAGCTGATGCTGTACATCCGTTAGCATCTTTTACCCAAACCGTATAAGGAGTTGCAGAAGCTGCAACGCTGAATACATTATTTGTACTAAATGCTCCTGTTAGACCATTAATACCATATTGTAAAGTTCCTACTCCACCTGTTCCTGTAGCTGTAATAGTAAAATTACTTCCTGAAGCACCACACTGGTTATTTAAAATTGCTGTAACACCTGGTACCTGATCAGAATCAATTCTAACTGTTTCTGTGTCTGGACAGTTATTAGCATCTCTTACATACACTACCCAGTTTAGGTCTGCTCCACTATTTGTATCTACTGTTAATACATTACTTGTGCCATAAGCCGCTGTTCCTGGTGCAGGATCTCCTGCTCTCGCAACTGCATAAGAATAACTGGTCGTACCACCGGTAACCGTTACGGTAATATCGGCAGTATCTTTATTACAATTGATTTTTGTAGCAGTAGCCGACGTAATATTTACCGCCGCCGCTGGCTGTGTTAATGTAACAGTATAAGTCGCTGTACATTTTGTTAATCGGTCAGTAACCGTTATTGTGTAACTACCTGCTGCAACAGCCGAAGTAACAGTAATGGTTGTTGTAGCTGCTGCAACATTGTTTGCCTGCTGTATTACAGTTCCTCCTGCATTTCTAATTACATAATCGTAACCACTGCTTTTTGCACCTGTAACCGTAAACTGAATATTTCCTGTTCCGCCATTACAGCTTACCGGAGTTACAACAGAACCACCTGCAACGATCTCAACAGTACCTGTAACGGTATGAGAAATAGTTCTCGAACAAGTAGTGTTTGTGTCTCTTGCTTCAAAAGTATAACTTCCCGGAGCTAATGGAGCAAAAACCCCTGTAGTATTACTTGCTGTATTATATCCGGCCGGCCCTGAAATAATTCTATAAGAAATGTTGCTTAGACTTCCTGCTTTGACAGCTGTAATAGTTACACGTCCTCCCGCAGGCGTTGTAGAACAGTCATAACCGCTGTCAGTTAAATTAATACCTGTAATCTGGTCTAATGCGGCTATTGAAACCGTAAATGGTCCCGCCTGACATCCGTTACTGTCTCTCACATAAGCCGTCACGGTCTGAGCTGTACTTACTGAAAGCGTATTTACAGTGGTAAAGTTTGAAGTACCATTGAAGCTGTACGTATAACCTCCAACTCCTCCGGAACCGGTAACAGTAACCACCGCAGGTTCAGTACCTGCAGTGTTACATTTTATTTCTGTTGCAGAAATCGTTCCGGCAACAACTGTTGGCTGTGTTAAGGTAATAGTACCTTCGGCTGATAAACAGCCTTTGTTATCTCTTACCTGATATTTATAAGGAATACCTGCTTGTAATCCTGTGTATTTAATTGTAGTTGTGAAAGCACTGTTGTTAAAACTATAAACGTAACCTCCAGAACCGCCTGAAGCGCTTAAAGTAACTTCTCCTGTAGATCCACCGTTACAGGCAATCTGCACTGGAGTTGCAGTAACCGTTGGATTTGAAATAGCATCAACAGTAGCTGTAGTTTCTACTGTACAGGCATTTGGAGTATTTGAATCAGAAATTTCAAAAGTATAAGTTCCTGCTCCCGCAGCAGCATAGTTAAAACTGCTTCCGGTAACAGCAGTACTTGAACCATATGAACCAGATCCTAATTTAACTCTATAACTATAAGGAGATTTACCTCCTGTTATATCCACCTGAACTGTAGCTCCTGTCGTGTTACAATCTAATGTTTTGGTAACCAGAGGAGTTGCAGTAAGTGTAGGACTAATGATTATACCCGAAACAGTAGCTGTACAGCCATTACTGTCCGTAACAACCACAGTATGTGTACCCGGTCCAACAGCAAAAGTATTCGTACTTACTCCCGGTGCGCCATTTAAACTATAACTTAAAGTTCCGGTTCCGGTTGCTGTAATTACTAAAGTGGCACCGTTTACTGCATCATAACATAAGTCTGATGTTGTCGCTAATGAAGCGGTAGGCTGTGTAGGTCTGTTAACAATAACACCCTGAGTTACCGCAGAAAGACAAAGTCTTACATCTCTTGCCACCACTGTGTAGGTTCCGTTTCCAAGTCCAGGGAATACTCCTGAACTCTGGAAAGCAACAAGAACCGTAGTTCCGTTTGCTGCTCTTAATTCGTATTCATAAGGAGCTGTTCCACCACCTGCTACTGCTGTAATAGTAGCTCCCGTAGTACAGGTTGCCTGTGTGGTAACACTTGCAGTTACGGTTACCGGAGTTGGTGTTCCTACTACTGCTGTTAATGTTCTTGAACAATTTCCTGCAGCACTGCTTCTAACAACAATTGTATAGGTATTTGCTGCTAAATTATTAAGAGTGGTAGTAGCTGTCGTAACAGTCTGCCATGTACCTCCGTTAATAGAATACTGGTAGCTTCCTGTAAAGTTTGAAGCTGTAAAACTAATAGAACCCGTATTACCTCCATTACAAGAAACATTCGTTACAACAGGGTCAGAAACTGTAAATCCTTTATCTCTTGGAATTTCAATAGGAGTATCTTTTTGAGCAATACAAGACTCCGGAATCTGACGTACCCAGATGTCATCAACCGCTAAATCATTTCCATCAATTACCTGGCTTTGTGATAAAATAACAAAATCAAGTGAGGTATTATTTCCAGGGTTTAATGTTAATATCTGACCATTTCCTAACTCCGTAGAACTATGCCATTTTTCATCTCTAGGTATAGATGGTGTATCTTTTGAAGCACCAGGAAGCGCCACTCCATTTTTCTGAAGCTGGATAATTAAATTTGGCGCAGGCAGATTATTAGTTGTTTTTAACAAATTAAGCATATACAATGAAACTTGTATATCCTGATTTGGTATAACATCATTGATTGTTTTTCTGTATAAAACACCTCCAATAGGCACAACTCCTCCAACATTCACGGCAAGGAATCTACCGTCAGTTATCTGTGGTGTATTGTTAATTACAGCTGTATTGTCTTTTGGTAAACACCAGTTAAAGCCATTTTCATGTTCTGGTATCAAACCTTTAGTAACGGTATATTCTCCGTCATTCATTAAAATAGGCATATAACCTCCAATACCGCAATCTTCGATATAATCCTGTTTTTCCCAGCAGTATGCAGGGTGAATACCGGATGTTGTAGTATCCGGCCCTCTTCCAAAATCTTCTCTTAATAAGTTACTGTAAGTAGGAACCTGATTTAATTTATATTTTACAGTGATCGTATGTGATCCTGAAGTAACATTAGTAAATACATTGTTGGTTATTGGTGTATTTGGAGTATTATCAATATAATACTCGTATGTATAGTTGTTAGATGTTCCATTCGTTACGGTAACCGTACTTGTTGCTGTTCCGTCGCAGTTAAATACCGGGTCTTCAACCTTAACCACAGGATCTGTTGGTTTTGGATCTAAAATAATGTCGTAAGGAATTACATAAATACAGCCCAGAGCATCTCTGATTGCTAAATTATACGTTCCTGGTAAAACATCTTTTTCGTTTGAAGCCTGCCAGGTAACACCGCCATCAAAACTATACTGATACGGAGCCGTTCCTCCCTGTGCATTATTAATACGTAATTTACCTCCCTGGTTTACACCAGTTCCGTCAGGTAATGTACATCCTGCAAGCGAAGCTACACCAGCAGATGCTGTAACAGCCGAAGTTGGACCTGTAATCGTTACAGACTGTGAAGGATCTTCACAAGTTTTGGTTTCTGTGTAAGGCCAGTTTGTTATCGCATAAGTAATACTGTATCTTACTTTAACGTTATAAACTCCGGGCGCTAAACCAGAGAAAACATTACTTGCCTGATATGAAGCTCCGTTATTGATGCTATACCCCATAGTATAGCTGGTTGTTCCGGTTAAATTGATTCTGATTTCTGAAGTACCATCATAACAAGTACTGCTTGTTGGTACAACTGTATAAGTTGGTTTTGGGAAATCCGGAACATTTAATACTAACGTTTTAGAACATTTATTACGATCATACACTACAATAGTATAGTTGCCCGGAGTAGGTGTAGAAAGTAAAATGGAGTTCTGATCTGTATTATCATTGGTTGAAATAGCATATGGTGTAGTAGAACCGTTTACAAAGAATGAATATTCTCCATAATTAGCCGTTCCTCCCGATGCCGTAATTTTGTACATCCCTTCGTTACATGCTGTAAGCGGAGTTACAACAATAGAAGAAAGTGCAATTTCTGATGCCGGGTTGTTTATATATTTATAACCGCTGGCTGTACACTGAACCGCATTGTTCTCGTCTAAAGTATATACTTCAGCCTGATAGGTTCTTCCTGGATTTAAGTTATCGAATGTATAAACTCTTGAAGTAAAAGGCCCAACATTCTGAACTACAGCTCCATTATCATAAAGTCTGAAATAGTAAGCAGGGAATCCATCGGTACCGCTGATTACAATACTTCCCTTATTACCATAACAAAGCGGCTGTTCATTAGGATTCGTAACTGTAGCTGCTAAATTTAATTCACGAATTTCAATTCGGTTGGTTTTGTAGGTACAGGTTGGATTTACATTTTTAAGTCTGTAACTTACAACATAGGTACCTGCCTGGCCAACGTAAATCGGGAAGTTATTACTGTCCTGCCATCCTCTGGAAACATTGGTAGCTACATTGGTTAAGTTATATTCAAAACCGGTAAGAGCATCAACTCTGATATAACCTTCCCTGTTACATAAAATATCTTTGTGCGTTTCCTCTATAGAAACATCACTCTTATATACGTTAAAATAGTAACGGTTTACGCAGCCGCCTGCACTTATGGTTACTCTGTAATAACCTGCATCAGTAACTGTAAAAAGAGATCCGTTTGCTCCGGCTGGCGACCATACACATGAAGTTCTTTCATCGGCACATAATTCTGAAAGTTCTGCTGGTGTTGGTCGGACACAGTTTGTTTTCTCCCAGACAATTGTAGCTCCGGTAAGATTCAAGTTAATTGCTCTGGAATCATTAGAACCGCAAAGGAAGATTTTTGGTAATGGTTTACCATCAATAGGACATCCTTCAATTGTTCCGTCAGCACGTTTATTGTCAGCGTAAGGAATAATTGGATTAGTTCTAACTCCACCTCCGTCAACTACCGTAATAATTTCCTGTAAATCGATACAAGGCGGGTTTGCCGTATTGTATACATAATAAGTACCAGGCTGTGTTACCGTAAGCGTTTGAGATGTTCCAATAACTGGAGAACCCGTTGAACTGGTAGACCAGGAATAGGATTTATAACCTCCGGATGCCGAAATAGTCATACTGGACAAACAAATCTCCTGTCTTCTGTTTTTACAGGCATCTAAACCTACCAGGAAGTTCGTTGACTGAGGCACAACATTACACCCTGCTGTCGAAGAATAACTGGTATCTCCATACACCATTGGGTTTGACGGATCAGCTCCAAGGTCACCCACGTAACTTGTATAAGCAGAGTTTCTAATCAGATTTGAACACGCATCTGTTAATTTAGAACAATCATCAACCACCTTAACTTTGAAACGAATAGTATAATCCGGCTGGTTTCTCGCCACCATACTATTTGGAACGGTAAAGGTCAGTGTTCTTGTAGTTGTATTGTAGGCAACATTAGCCATTGTCATTCCGGTAGGAAGTGACATAATATCGGCAGGGAAATTAAAATCAGTGTTAATTGGCAGCTGATCGGTTATTGTAAATGACTTCGCATTGTCATTACCTAAGTTCTGAAAGTTTAATTCATAACGTAACTCTTCGCCCAGGGTAACATTTTTATTACTGGCATCAATATTATTAACATCCTTAACGGCCTTTGTTAAAACTATTTTCGGTGCAATAATATCAACTGAGAATGCTGTAAAATAATAAATGAAAATATCCTGACTTGTTCCAAGTGTTATAGTAGCTGAAGTGTCATTATTTTTAATAATATTAGCCGAAGGGTCAATATCAATAACCCCGGTATCAAAACCGAGGGTATTCGTACTGTTAGGAACCCTGTTTGTAAAAGGAGCCCCTAAAGTATTAATCGAACTATTAAAAAAGTTGCTCGTATTACTTTGTAAAGGTCTTGTAGGCGGCGTAATAGTAGTACCGTTTATCTGAAGATAATCTCCTCTATATCCATAATCCCCTTCAAGAGCTGCAAAAGCAAACCTTGCCTGAACTGGTCCGGTTGGTACTGTAGTAAAACCTGTAATAACGGTATTATTAGGTCCTCCTCCCTGTGCTCTGGCAGTAAAACCGTTAAAAGAAGAAATTGCTTTAGAAGGTAAACTTGAATCTTCGTATACAATAAACAGAGACCATCCGGCAGATAAACCAGTTCCTCCATTTGATCCCTCACTTGATATTACGTTGGCAACAGTATAGACCCCGTTAGGATTCGTTTCACTCAATAAGCTTGTAATATCAGCAAAGCAGGCATAGGCCTGTGTATTATCAGGATTAATACCATCTGCATAATTCACAATATCATGAATAACCGTTCCGGTTACATCCTGATAATTGCTGTTAGAGGTATTAGGAACCTTAATTTTTACCTTGTTAATATTAGTTCTGCTTGCAGGCGACTTCAGGGTAGCCGACCAATATAACGCAGCATAAGCAATTCTGTAACATGCTGCCGCAGGGGCACGGTTATTAGGCACCGTAAGAGTAGCACTACTGGAGCTGAAAATACCGCTCGTAGCTCCGTTATCAATATTGATATAGCGCATATCAAAATCGCCATTGAAACCAGTTCCGTTGTAAGCCGTATTCGGTCCATTGGTAACATTTCCTCTTCTGTCCGTTTCACGTCGGTTTAATATGTTATTTCCAATAACAAGAATATCTCCTTTAAGCTGCTGGTTATACTGCCTAACGAATGGTTTCAGGTTTTGGGAGGTCACATCAACACATTGTAAAAACAACAAAAATAATAATGCAATTTTTAGAATAGTAGGTTTTTTCATGGTATTTACTTTATTGGGCTTTTGGTCTGATTCCCTAAGGGGCATTAAAGAATCAGATTCGAGCGCTTTAAACTCTTTTTATAAACTCACTTCTTAAAAATCTAAGAAGGCCTGACTTATATTATACTTTAAATAAACTTTTATTAATTCTCCACTTTTACGATTACCATCTTGCCATTGTATGGTTTGTTTCCTTTCGCTTCCAGTGCCTTTGTAGCCTCTTGTAAGCCATCGAATTTTTCGTAATAGATATAATATTTACTTGTTGTTACATTATAAAAGAAATTAACATCTGAAAGTCCTGCAGCAACTGCTTTCGTTAAAAACTGATCTCTTTTTTCTACACTGTTATGAACCGCAAGAATCAAATAATAACCGTTTTCAGAATTTTTGATATTCTTGATAATCTGCATATTTGACTGGTCTTCACCAAAATCAAAATCACTTGCTGTTAAAGGTGTACTGCTTACTTTCGTCGTTTCCTTTATACGTTTAAGAGCGGCCAGATCCTGTGCATATCTTCCCTGATCATTCTCATAAGCGGCACGTTTAATTCTACGTTTTTTCTCAATTTCCGTCTCTGCTTTAATACGTTCCAGATCAGCTAATAATGCTGCTCCCTCCTGTTCCATTTTCAGCTGCGCTGCTTTTAACTGATTGATCTTTTCAAGATAAGCTTTGTTTAAAGCATCATTTTTATTTGGAACCTTTTTCAGTCTTTCATTATACAGATTCGTCAGTTTTGCAATTTCATCTTTTTGAGCTTTACTGGCTTCTGCCAACTGTACTTTTAAAGCTTCTAACTGACTGTTCTCTGCCGCTACACTTTTAAATGGTTTTGGCTCTCTGTAAATACCTTTTTCACTTAAGTCGTTTTCTTCTTTTAAGTCATTCAGGTCTTTTTGTTTATTGGCAACCGTAGCTTTAAACTGGTCTAATAAATCATTCTGTGCTTTTCCTGAACTCTCTATTGACTGTGTCAGACTTTCAATTGCTTTTGCAGTTTCATCTTTTGCTGCTGCCGCTCTTGCTGCTGCTTCGGCATCGGCTTTCGCTTTAGCTTCTGCCGCTAATCTTGCCTGACGTTCTTCTTCGGCTTTTAATTGTCTTATTTCTTCTTCGGCTCTTAGTTTTTCTGTTGCTTCGGCATCTGCTTTCGCTTTGGCTGCTGCTAATAATCTGGCTTGCTCTGCTTCCATATCCGCTTTCGCTTTGGCATCAGCTGCTAATTTCGCCTGACGTGCTTCTTCGGCTTGTTTGGTCTGTAATGCTTCAGCATCCGCTTTGGCTTTGGCTTCTGCTGCCAGTCTTGCCTGAAGTGCTTCTGCAT
>NZ_JBMDKA010000053.1:0-15575 GCF_057809475.1 Flavobacterium sp. FG19
GCTCATTATTATCAAATTTAATTATAAATTCGTCTAAACTTTTGGGTGCAGTCTAGAGACATTTGCGCAGCTTTTCATGAAAACTCTTCGAAGAGTGGAGGATTATCGATTGGCTTTGAAACATTTTTTTTAGTCAAATAATTGTCACTCCAAGAATAAAGTGGCGTTATTGTTTCTAGTTTTTTGAGGATTTTTATATATAGGTCATAATCTTTTTTTAGAAGCTTATCATTTGGCGAATCTTTTAATTCTTGCGAAAAAATATTTAGCATCTCGTTGGTTAATTCTTCATATCTTGGATGCGAGCAAAGTTTCCAAACTATAACTTTTTTATAAAAACCATAACCTGAAAAAACATCTGAAATAAAGCCATTATCATTTGTTTCTAAAAAAGGTAAAATATCTATAATACTTTCCCAATATTTAAAGAATGTATTTGCGTTGTTTTTTATATATTCTTCGATAAAAACTAAAATCTTATTTAGTTGTTCTTCTGAATTTAAAGACAATATATCATTACTTGGCAAACGTTCATTGAACTTAGTTCCAAATAAAAAATCATGTTCCCTGGCGCCTAATATCCAATTCGAATACTCTCCTTCTGATGAACCAAAGAATGACATTACGATTTTATTGCTGACAAATACACTTACATTTTTAAATTCCTCGTCTTTCAGAAAAATTCGAAAGCCATGTACTAATTTCTCGTCTTCTTTGACAAATAGTAGTCCATATTTGTCTTTCTTTAAAAATTTAAAGCCTTTAGGTAATATTTTCAATGTAAACTCTTGGAGATTATTAAATATATCACCAGATTGTTTTATTCTGCTTATCTGCCAAGCAGCAAAATGAGAGTTTAATATTACGGCCAGCTTATTATAGTTTTCTTTGGTGTCAAAAACACTATAGATTGAATTGTAATTATCAAATAGAGAAACATAATCTTCGATATAATTATCATTATAATAAAAATTCAAAAACTCTATTCCATTTTCGTTAAGTTCATCATCTGAAAGAACCCCGTCTATATTAATATATAATTGAGGACCTGAGATTTCTCTATTTTTTAATTTCTGAATCTCATCTCTATTTTGTATTGTAAAATCGTTAGAAACAAGTTCATTCTCGATTAACCATGCCAATAATAACCCACCATGAGTATATGCAGATTTAATGTTTAACCCAGCTTCTATTACAGCTTCTAAATGGTATTTCGCTTTGTCGTAGATCATGCTTATAATTATTTTTTTTTAATATATCGAGTTTGTATTAAAGAACTAATAACAATTCAATTAATATAGTAAGCTTCTGAAAGCCCCGGCTCTGCAAAGTGTCCATTCAAAAATCTAAACTCGCTGGCAAATGTCTCCGACTTTGCACTAGTTTAAATAAATATATTTTTAATTTAACTTACCATTTCCATTATCCCATACCAATGATGCTTCTCTATTACAACCACCAAAATAATTACCTAAAATATAAATAGTTTTTTCTTTGTGACTAATTTTCAGGATAATTGGAAAATTAGCAAGTTCGAATGTTTTAAAAGATAAGGAGGATTTTATTTTTCCTGCTTTGTTTATTTTGCTTAAATCTAATATTTTCTTCAAACTACTATTTAGTTCATCATTTTTTGTATCAATTATTTCATTAGCATATTGTTCCCTAATAATTCCTCCAGTTTTATTAATTTTTTGAAAAAGATAATGATTTGGATTGTCTAGATTTTCTTTAACCATAACTTTTCTATAAAATTTTTCTTGCAATAATTCTTTTGAAACCGGGAAAATTTCATAGTCAAATTCTTCAATTTCTACTCCATTAAGAGTATATATATTGAATGTTAGTATTCCTCCACCACAAGCTTGTGAAAATCCATTTTGAGAAATTAAGATTCCAACAAATAAAATCCATTTTATCATCTTTTTCATTTAGTTCTTACTTTTATTGAGGATTACCTATAACTTATATATAGGGCAAAACCATCAAAATTTGAATAGGCATGTATGATAAATATTTATTTCAAATATATAATTTTCTCAATACAAACCATGAAAAGGACTTTATATTTGATTGATGCTTTTTGCCGCTTTATGAGTAATTAAACAAACAAAAAGCATAGAAAAAATTAAGATACACATACTTAAATATTCTAATAATCCAAGATGATCTGGTTAGATATTTGAATGCTTCCGCTAGTAAGTAAAGCTTTGGAGAAATCTGGCGCTTTTTGTTTTTACCTTTTTCTGATTCTCTTTGCGGGTACAGATTACAAATCTGCATTGTTGTCTACACATCGGAGTGATCGGATTATAAAATTCTATTCTTTTAAATGAATAAAATATTCCAGATTTTAGATATAATATCTGACAAAAGAATATTTATGGGATATTTTTTTATCTTTGAAATTCAGACTTTTTATGCAGATAGCTTTATCTTTGAACCTTCAGAAAAATGACTCATTATGGAACAGAAAATTCATCAGGGAAGAAACGTAAAACGTTTCAGGGAAATGCTTAACATAAAACAGGAAGCACTGGCTTATGATCTGGGAGAAGACTGGAGCCAAAAAAAGATTTCTCTGCTGGAGCAGAAAGATGTAATTGAAGATACTATCCTTAAACAAATCTCTTCAATATTGAAAATTCCTGTTGAAGCTTTTCAGAATTTTGATGAAGAGCAGGCGGTGAATTTAATTTCATGTAATTTCTCAGATAATGCCATGTTCAATAATAGAATTGAAATTTTTAATAATAATCCGATTGAGGAAATCAAAAAGCTTCATGAAGAAAAAATTGCCTTGTTTGAGCGCATGCTGAAAGAGAAAGACGAAATGATGGCAAGGCTTGAAAAATTAATCAATAAATAATCCTTTTAAAAAATACTAATTCAGGTAAAACCCAATTACATATTGCAGTAAAATTTGAGTTGAGCGTCAAATATAAATTTACAACCTAATAAAAAAGCTTCAGATTTCCCTGAAGCTTTTTCTATGTTTAAGAACGTGGTTTTGACAAATTCCTGTCATACATAATGATAGTTCCTGCCACGGCCACATTTAGACTTTTTTCCGATTTAAATTTCACTAAATGATGACATTTATCCATTGCTTTTTTGGACAATCCATGATCTTCTGCCCCTAATAAATAAACACATCTTCTTGGATGTTCAAAAGTTTCCAGATCAGATGCTTTTTCGGCCAGTTCTACACCAACCAATCTTGCTCCTTTTGGTAAATTTTCAAAGAAAGCTTCAAAAGTTTCGTAATGAAAATAAGGAATTGCTTTTACTGCATCATGAGTATCACATGCTTGTTTTGCATATCGATTACCAATGGTAAATATAAAAGTTGCTCCCATATTCTGGGCCGATCGCCACAAAACCCCCAAATTTTCAGGTGTTTTACCATTTTGAATTCCTATGCCAAAATATTCGTTTATAAAATTATCATTCATGACGGCAAAAGTACAAACTTTAAATATTTCCGGAAACGAGATTATTACCAAATTGTTATTCTGTCTTTCTTTGGTAAAAACATTTTATCTCCCGGCTTTACATTAAAAGCATCATAAAAAGGTGTCGTATTCATCAAAGGTCCATTTACACGCCAGTTTGGCGGCGAATGCGGGTTATTGTTAATCCACAAACGCAGGAACTCGTCTTTCATTTTTACTCTCCATATTTTGGCTATAGAAATAAAGAAGCGCTGGTCTGGCGTAAAACCGTCGATTTTGGTGTTTCCTTTTCCTTGTTCGGTCATTTTAAAAGCGTCGTAGGCAACAGCTATTCCGGCAATATCTGCTGTGTTTTCGCCAACTGTCATTGCGCCATTAATGTGTAAATTGTCTAAAACGGTAAAGGTGCTGTACAAATTGATTACCTGTTGTATTCTGGACTTAAACTGTGCATAATCCTCTTTTGTCCACCAGTTTTTCACGTTGCCTTCCTTGTCGAACTGCGCTCCCTGATCATCAAAAGTATGCGTTATTTCATGACCTATAACCATTCCAATACCACCATAGTTAAGTGCATCATCTGCATTATTATCAAAATAGGGGGCTTGTAAAATACCAGCAGGAAAAACAATTTCGTTTGCCGTAGGGTTATTATAGGCCGTAACGGTTGGCGTTGTCGTATACCACTCTGATCTGTCTACCGGTTTACCCAATTTTGCCAATTGAAACTGATAGGCCGCTTTAGAAGCCGAAACCATATTCTCAAAGTACGTATTTCTCGTTATCTGAACATTACTATAATCCCTCCATTTATCCGGATATCCTATTTTTTTAGTAATGGCAAATAACTTTTCTTTAGCTTTTTGTTTGGTAACAGGACTCATCCATTCCAATTTATCAATTCTTTTGGCGTAGGCTTCTTGCAGATTATTCACGAGAACCAGCATGCGTTTTTTGGCATCTTCTGAAAAATATTTCTTCACATACAATTCGCCCAATGCTTCGCCTAAGTAATTGTCTACAACATTTGCCATTTTCTCGCCGCGTGATTTTTGAACCGCCTGACCCGAAAGCACTTTGGTATACTCAAATGAAGCATCTGCAAAAGGCTTACTCAAATCATCTGCATATCGTTCTAAAGAATTGGCTTTCAGGTAAATTTTCCAGTTCGTAACTGGTATCGTTTTTAAAAGCTTATTAAGAACATCATAATAGCCCGGCTGTCCAACATTGACAGAATCTGTTTTAGCACCCAAAGTATTTAAAAAAACGGTCCAGTTTATATTGGGATGTCTTTTGGCAAGGTCTGTCACAGCCGTTTTGTTATAATTTGCCTGCACATCCCTAAGTTCCACTTTTGTTCTATGCGAAACGGCGAGTTGTTTATCGATATCATAAACCAAATCGGCATTCTTTTTGGCCTCTGCGGCATTGCTGCCTGTTTGCTGAAATAAGACAGCAAGGTATTTTTTGTACGCTTTCTGTATCGCAAGGGTTGATGCATCTGATTTGAAATAATAATCCCTGTCTGGCAGACCGATACCCGTTTGATAGAGCTGGGCAATATTCATTTTACTGTTTTTATCATCGGGTGACACTCCAAAACCTATAATAGAAGAATTGTCTGCTTTTACTTCATTCACTACAAAACTCATTAAAGACGGCAAATCTTTAATGGCATCAATTCTTGCAAGCAGAGGTTTGACAGGTTCATAACCACGTTTATCAATGGTAACCGTATCCATTCCTGAGGCATAAAAGTCCCCTACTTTTTGTGCTGTACTTCCTTCCGGATTCTTGTTTTTCGAAACACTATCCAGTATTCCCTGCAGGCGAATCCGCTGCGGAAAATTCATAAACATATAGGCCCCGACTCCGGCCTGAGAGGCAGGTATTGATACAGAATCATACCATTTGCCGTTTACATACCTAAAAAAGTCATTGCCTGGCCGTAATGTGGAATCTATTCCGGTGATAGCGGCAATTTTTTTCTCCTGATGTTTGGAACATGCTGTAAAAGCTATGAATGCAATGAAGAGTATTAATGATTTTTTCATAAGCTGGATTATTTCTATTAAAATGAACTGAAAAACGTTTAAAACCAGAAATTTTAAAATGGATATTCCTGATACCATTTTAGCATAACAATATACAAATTCGGTTTTTAATTTTAAAGTTTTTGTCAGAATACTTCCGATGATAAAAAAGCCGTAAAAAAATCAGTTTTTTTTGTTTTAACCATTCTTTAAAATAGAATACTCCCCTCTTCGACTGTATTCATAAAACTAAGAATAGTCAAAAACACTAAATAGCCAAAAGAGATATTTAATCTGGTATCCTTTTTTAATATTACAAATTCTGTAACCGAACCTTCATAAAACTCTTCGGTAAAAAAAACACAAAACACTAAAAAACAAGTATTTATACTCAATTTTATTTAAATAAAATTAAGTTACTTAGCTTTTAATTATTAGTATTTCTTATTGTACAGCGAATCATAGTTTTAACTTTAAATGTAATTTGAGATGAAAAGAAGAGAGCTTTTTACAATGTGCCTGTTATTTATACTATTTAGTAACTCTTATGCACAAACTAATTTAGAAGAAACTAAAATATGCACTGAAATTAGTGAATATAATAAGAGTGGGGAGAAAATAGCACTCCTTAGAAAAGAAAAATGGGAACCAGGTCAAACATTACGAGTGAAATTTCTGGATTCGAATCCGTTTTTCCAATCTAAGGTACAGCAGTTTGCTACGGAATGGTCTAAGTATTGCAATATTAAATTTGCATTTGTCACAACTGGTTTTGCAGAAATAAGAATAAGTTTTACGAAAGGAAAAGGCACATGGTCAATAATTGGGAAATCCTCTGCACAATATTCTGTAGATCCTAATACGGGTAATGTTACTGAAACAACTACCGGAACTACTATGAACTACGGATGGTTTAACGATAATATATCAGATCAGGAGTTTTACAGGACTATAACTCATGAATTTGGTCATGCCATTGGACTCATTCATGAACATCAGTCTCCGGCGGCAGCAATATCCTGGAATATACCTGTTGTATATGAATACTACCAAAAAACGCTGGGATGGACAAAACAGCAAGTGGATATAAACGTACTTAAGAAATATTCTAAGGATGAAACGCAATATTCTGCATATGACAAATTCTCAATTATGCAATATCCCATTCCGGCCATATTATTGTTAGACCCTTCGCAGGCTGTAGGCTGGAATTCTACGCTCTCTCCTACAGATAAATCATTTAGTGCAGCACTTTATCCTTATACCCAAAAATAAAAGGAAAAAACGATTCTCTTCATATAGATCAAACAAAAGAAATTCTCAAAAGCACACTTAGAAAAGAATATTCTTTCAAAACAGATCATTTTCAAAAATTTTAAATTTTTATTTGAAAAATATGGTTTTTACAAAAAAAGAAAAAAAAACGGCGTACAACAGAAATCAATTTACTATTAGTCAAACCAATACGTTCCGTCTCATCCCTTTTATAAACGAATGGATTAATTAGAAATAGGGTACTTTTGAATAATTTCTAAAAGTTTTTTTTAAAAGTTTCTTGTATATCTCAGAATTAGTTCTAATTTTGCACCCGCAATAACAAAGCAGGTCCGTTCGTCTATCGGTTAGGACGCCAGGTTTTCATCCTGGTAAGGGGGGTTCGATTCCCCCACGGACTACTAAAAAAGCTTCAGATTTCTCTGAAGCTTTTTTTATGCGCGTTTTTTATCTGAAATTTTGCGGGATAAATCCCGAATTAAGTTATGCTTTTCGAGATTTCAATATAATAATCAGCGTGTACAGTATTATCAAAACAACAAGTACAGCATTGAAACAAACAATGTTCAGATAATCTGATGCTATAATTTCCTGAATTCCTTCAAGCCCTTCTTTCCTGTCGGTATGAATAATTTCATCGACCGCATACTTTTTATTCAGCAGTAAATTAATTATCAGTAAAATGGCATAAGTAATTACTGAAATACTTTAAAATACAACGGCGACTGTCCCATATTTTTCCCTCATATCATCTGTATTTGTTAACAGCTTGTTGGATTATAAAAAACAAGAAACTTTTCGATCACCTTATTCGTTTTACTATTCTTTACCCTTATCTTATAAACATTTTTGGTAACAAAAAAGGTAATAGGTAATTTATCAACCGTTTCAACTTTTCTAACGTCCCTGTACCATTCCGGAGGGCAGTCTTCTTTTACGACAGCTTTTAATTCTTCCAGAGTAAAATCGATGGTATGATCTGCGGCTGCTTCATAATATGGAATTCTTAAATCTTTCGGGTCAATTTTACATTCCTCCCATTCCGAAGTATAGCTTTTCCAATCATCTAAAACATAAAACGGATTATCAATATCACTTTTGGTTGTTACTCCAATTTTCACTTCAAACTGTGTATACAATTCTATTTCGTCAAATTCGGTCTGCTCAATTTTAAATGATTTTTCAAACATAGAATGACCGGGAATAAGCTCAAAATAAGCTGTATCTTTTTGAGTTACATACAAACTATTGTTAAGATAATCGCCATTCCAGTTCATACTAATATATTCTATTGAAAGAGTCAAATCAGGAAATTGGATTCTGATATCTTTTGGGGAGTTGCTTTCACTTTCTTCTTTTTCAGGAACTGGATTTTCTTTCTGAGGAAGTAAAGTGTCCTTCTTACTTAATTTTTGATCTGGCTTTTTTGAAACCTCATTACAAGAGCATAATAAAAAACAAAATAGTAGTGTCCGGAGTATAATTTTCATATGGTTTAAAGATAGCAGTATGTTTTACCTTTGTTATTGGCTATTTTTTGTACTTATAAATGCGGTACCCTTCTCTCTGTTCAAATCCATTTATATCATACTCCTGTTCTAAAACGCTGTCAAGAATAATAGCCATATTAATCCCAATCGGATCATTTAATTCATCCGAAATCAAAAGCGCTTCCTCACGGTTTATAAAATTTTCTTTTATATACTTTCTGGCCTCTTCAATTGTCCTGATTAGATATGGTGATTCTGCTTCTTTCATTTATTCTGTTTTGTTTCAAAAGTTAGTTGGGTAAATATAAATATTTCTCAGATTCATTGCCGCCAAAAATCATTGCTTTTTACATTCATTAAAAAAATAATGCCATTTCAATACAATGCTCACAAATAAACACAAATCATAAATTAAAGTGTAAAAAATAATTAAATCCTTTATTTTTTAACATCCTATTGATATTTTCATTATCATTGTAGCACAGTATAGAATAGTACTGCATTTTAACCACTTAAAAAAATGAATTATTATGCAAGAAAAAATTACAAGAGAAAGATTATCCATCAAAATGTTCTTTACCATTTTATTGCTGCTAAGTGCAATATATGGTTCAGCTCAGTCTTATGAGTTCGAAAATGGCGTTCGTACTAACAATGCCGACATACAAAACTGCGATTCCTGTTCCGGAAAAATTGTTGGTAATTTAGGAGGCAGCAGCACTGTTTCTACAAATGTTACTGTATCGACTGCGGGCTGGTACAACCTGCAGTTATTTTATTGTACCGGAGATCCCAGAACGATTCGCTTAACGGCAGGTTCTGCGGCTGCTATTGCAATTCCCTGCGATCCCAGCGGCGGATGGAGCACTGCCGCTTCCAAAAACCTGAGTGTATATTTAAACAGCGGAACCACTACCCTGCTTTGGGACAATCCGAATTCGTGGGCACCCAATTTAGATAAATTCGTTCTGACTCCTATTAATTCTTCAAGCCTTCAAACCATTAGCTTTGGCACTAATAACAGCATTGTTTACAACTTAGGTTCCAAAACGTACAGTATAAAATTCAACGGAGTTACGACAATTGCCAATGCCTCCGCCTATGCCAACAGTGACCAGCAGTATTTGAGCGGCAATTTTACCTCGGCTGTTTATACATCGGAGGCTTTTACAGATAATATTGGAAGCGGTACCAAACATATCTTTACTCTGAGCGGCAATTACACACTGGGCATGCAGCAGATTTTTTACACCTACAGTAATAAAAATTACCTGGCCGTACAGGTTGTGCTTACCGGAAACGGATCTAACTGTTACAAAATGTCACCTTTAACAAGTTATGAGACAACGCCAAATTTTGGCAGCGGCGATACCAGAGCTTTATTTGTACCTTATGATAATGATGCCTGGATTCGTTATAATGCTTATCCACTCAATTCAGCTGATTTTACAGGATCTGAAGTTACCAGCATTTACAACAACACTAACCGTAAAGGTCTGGTAATAGGTTCTGTTGAACATACTAAATGGAAAACCGGTATTACCATTAATGGCGGAGGTGCCTCATCTGCCTATGTTTCGGTTATTGCCGGATGGACCAAAAAAGAGGTCACAAGGGATAATCGCAGCCACGGCTGGGTAAATGTGGGTCAGACGAGCTGTCCTTCTCCCAAAATACTAATTGGCGCTAATGATGACTGGAGAACAGGCATGGAGGAATTTGCACAGGCAAACGCAGCGATGCAGCCTAAATATATTTTTGACTGGACTGCTCCTAAACCTATGGGATGGAACAGCTGGGGCGCCATGCAGACTAACATTAACCTGACCAAAGCAAAAGCAGTAGTTGATTTTTTTCATGACGACTGTCCCGCTTTTAAAACAGAAGACAACACTCTTTTTATAGACCTTGACTCCTACTGGGATAATATGACCGATGCCCAGCTGGCTCAGTTTGTTACGTATGCAAAAAGCAAAGGTTTTAAAGCCGGTATTTACTGGGCTCCCTTTGTAGACTGGGGTAAATACAACCGACAGGTTGAAGGAAGCTCCTACAACTATAACCAATGCTGGACCCTGGTTAACGGGAGTCCGTTTGAACTTGACGGCGCTTATGCTATGGACCCAACAAGTCCGGGAACCAAAGCCCGTATAAAATATTTTATAGATCGTTTTAAAACTGCCGGTTTTGAGATGATAAAAATTGACTTTCTAACCCACGCCAGCATAGAAGCAGACAGTTTTATAAACTACCAGCTGCACACCGGAATGGAAGCCTATCAGGAAGGTATGAAGTATTTAATTGATGAAATTAACGGCACTATGCTGGTTCAGGCCGCCATATCGCCCAATCTCGCGACTGGTCCATTTGTACATGTACGACGCATTGCCTGCGATGCCTACAGCACCATCAGCGATACTGATTATACTCTGAACAGCACCTCATACGGCTGGTGGCAAAACCAGATATACGATTACCTTGATGCAGATCATGTTGTTTTTGGTAATTCTTCTATAGGCGAAAACAGAGCAAGACTTCTAAGTAGTATTGTAACCGGAACCGTTATTACTGGTGATGATTTTTCTGTTAACGGAAACTGGAAAGCCAGAGCTCAGACTCTTTTACAAAATAATGATGTTATGAATACCGCCCGCAATGAAATGCATTTTCTTCCGGCCGATGGAAATACTGGATATAATGCTTCCAATATTTTTTCGGCCACACATAACGATGTTACCTATGTTGCCGTATTTAACTATAGTAATACCGCTGTAACCAACAATGTTAATTTAAGCCGCCTGGGGTTAGGCTCCGGAAATTATAATGTAAAAGAATTATTTTCGGGCAGTACAAGCACTACACAAGGCACCCTGAGTGTACAGCTGCCTCAGGCCGATGCTGCTTTCTATGCTATTTATCAGGGATCAACACTGAGTGTCCCTAATTACAACTGGGGAACGGTGTCTGCTAATTACGTTTTTCCAAATCCGGTATCTGATACTTTCCGTATAAAATTTGATAAAGCCGTTAACGGACCGGCTGTTATTTCGCTTTATGATACAGGAGGTAAAGAACTTTGGAAAAACACAGTTACTATTGACAATAAAATGAGTACAGAGATACCTGTTCCTAATTTAGCAAAAGGAGTTTATATGGTAAAAGCAGTAACATCCGGAAATACGGTTCAGAACTTTAAGTTTATTAAACGATAACACTTTTTACTTTCGACATTCAATAGTCCGCTTAAGGATTATTAAACAAATTAATTAGACACCTGTAATTTCTTCAGGTGTTTTTTTTTATATGATATTTTATAATGTGAACATCTGGACTAACTGCTACTTTCTTCAATATGTACTTCATCTGTTCCGCATCAGCCAAAAGAAACTCTGCTTTTTTATTTAATTCTAAAACCTGGGCTTAGAATAACCAATCTTTTCGATCCAATCCGGATTTTCGAGTCTGCCATCTTCCAGAAAAATATCTGTGGATTTATGAATAAAATTTGTTTCGGTATTTTCCCTTTTTCCACAAAACAAAACACTACTATCTATCAGGTAAAAACCAAAAAATTAGAGCTAAATTAAAAAAGAATAAAAGATTCAAATTTTGAAAGGAAAAGATTTATCAGAAATTGTTTGATATTAAATAAAAAGAGAGGACCGTAAAGCCCCCTCTCTCCTATAGACGTTTTTCAATTAAGCGAACATCCAAAATCAATATTGCAGCATTAAGGTCAAAATCAAGAAATTATTTTATGACCTTTAATGTTTTTAAAAGCTTTCCATTATGGTCTACTTTTAAAAAATAGACTCCTTTTGGTAATAATTTACCTGACAAGTCCAACGTTTCATTTATCATGCCTGCATCATATGTTTTATTAGAAATTAAACTTGAAAGCAAAGCTCCTTTCGCATCATACAAAGAGACATTAATCGTTCCGGGGTCTTCCATCTGAAAACTCAGAATTGGAAAATCATTTAAGGGATTTGGACTAATGGTAATAGCTTTTTTACTTTTATTAAAATCAACCGTTGACAATACTTTAGAATTATTTACCCTTGCCACAATTTGACCTCCTTTATTACCGGCCATTACAATTTTATTATCCGGCTGAATAACCATTGTTGCAAAATAATCGTGGCCTTCACCAAAAGTGGTCGTAAAATACCCATTGTTACCAAAGGATGTGTTTAAACTTCCATCCAGAGTATACGATTCCAGACCAAAATCATAGTTAGTCGTAAGACCGGCACTGTAACCTACAATCAGGTTATCATTATAATCAATCTTAATATCGACAGCAAAGCTTGCTATATTTGTTCCAAAATCTCTAAGTATTTTACCATTAGAACCAAATGAATTGTCTGTTTTACCATTTGCAGAATATTTCACAACAAAGGCATTATATTTTGTACCATTAAAAGTTGAACCTCCTATATAAATATCATTATTTTTTGATATTACACATTTATTCAATTGAGCAATTTGATTGTACTTTTCTTGAATTATACCGTTTCCTTCTGTTCCGAAACTCTTTACAAGCTCTCCGTTAGAATTATATCTTGCCAGTAAGTAGTGGGAAGGTAAGTTCAGTCGGCCGACAGCTATTATATCTTCATTCTCAATAAACTTCATATCAAATATTTCCCCTCTCGAAATACCAGGAGTATAAACAAATCCATTTGAACCAAATGCTGAATCAATGCTGCCATCAGCATTAAAACGGGCTAATCCAAAAGTTGTATCACCAGTGGTTAAGGAATCAAATGAACCGCCAACAATGATTTTTCCATTTTGCTGAATCAATAAAGAGTTTACAGCCTGTGAATTTTCTAAATTTACAATTCTGATGCCATCATCACCAAATGAAGAATCCAAACTGCCGTCTTCATTATATCTTACTATCATAATATCTGCATAACGTTTATCACCAGCAGGAGCATACGTAGTTCCGGCAGCAACGATCTTGCCATCAGTCTGCAAAAGTATACTTTGTGCACTACAATGATCTCCAACTAAAGTTGTTGTAAAACCGTTATTACCAAATGTGGTGTCCAAAGCTCCGTTTGAAAGATACCGTACGATTAAAAATGACGAACCCTTGGCAAAAGAATAGGTATTACCAACGGTTATAATTTTACCATCGGGCTGTATAACAGAGCCATAGGCCTGATTATTAGCTCCGAAACTGTTGAATACTTTTCCTCCCGTTCCAAACGAGGCATCAAGAGTACCTTCCTGCGAAAATGCAGGACAGGAAAACAGTAAGGATAAAGCAAAGATAAATTGGGGTAAAGTTTTTCTCATTTAATTTCTTTTAATATTGTTTTTGATTACTTCTTTGGATTAAAAAAATATAGCCGGAGGCTAATCTAGTCCTATTTTCCTTGTTATGTTACACGGATTTCACTTTTTTTTAAAGTAATCACCAATTATTATATGAGCCATAAGCACGTATTTAAAAGACGCTAAAGAGAGCCGCAAAAATTTGTTTTAAAAAATGACAAAAGATTTTGATTTAATTATTTTATTACAGATAATAATAACACAAATAAATTATGAAATTTTTAGAGCTTTTGAATTAGCAAAACAATAATAACTATTTTAAATCATTGTTTTTTCAAGTAAAAAAACAGCTCCGCAAAGTGTTTAATCATGCTCCGCAGATATTTCTGACTTTAAAACAAAACTTTCTAAAATAAAAATGCTGTTAAGACTTAATCCGTAAAAGTCGGGAGACTTTTGACAGGTCTTTTTTATTCAAGCTATAAAAAATGCGCAAAGTCAGAGACATTTACGCAGCTTTTTATAAGGAACTCTTCGCAGAGCGGGGGGCAGTGCATAGTAGGTTGTCTCTACTTTACTAAATTCCGTATCTCTATATTTATCATCATTGACATTCACATTTAGGAATTTTCGCTATTTTATCAACTGCATAAGATTTATCATATCTTTTATAATTTACTATTCTTTTCATTATATTTTCAGAATACTTTAGATCTCTTTTAGTTTTAATAAAATTCATAACATCATCAATATTATTTATTTTTTTTCTACAATTTAGACCTTCAAAAAAATAGAGTTTTCCTTTTAAAAGAATTAGAATTATTGAAGTTTTAAAATAATTATTCAATGATGCAATGTGATAAACATGATTATCAACAAACTCAATTAAAATCTTTTCTTTATTGGGTGCGATATTTGTTGTATCTACCAAATCATAGATAAAGAAATTGTAAGATTTTTCTGTTGCAACCGAATACTTCATAGGGTGATTTAATTCATATTTTTCATCTAACTTATTTAGTATTGATGAAATCTGTTGAAGAATCTCTATTCTATTATACAATCTATCTTTATTTAATGCGAATTCATTTTTTGTACCATCTTTTTGTGCGTAACAAAAACTTACTATAAGAAACATTACTAGTATTTTCATGACTATCTTTTTGTAATTTCTTTTACTACTTTATATTCTAAAGTAGTAGCAGCATTTTCGACGTTTCGGGTATTAACTTTACCATCATGTCTATCTTTAATTGTCAAAATATCTTTTTTATCTAAATTATGAACCGTTTCATGCGAAAACACTGTTACTATTCCCTGATTTAGAGTCAAAGCTGGATTTAGATACTCACTTTGAAGATCGGAAATTCCCTCCTTTATATTTCCTGCAAATACTGTTAAAGTAGCTTCTTTATAAACAACATCCCCATTCTTATCAGTAATGAACTCAGGAGTACCTGAAAATTTTCCCGAAGTTCCATCACCAATCCAATTTAATGCTTTCCCATCTTTATCATGTGCCTGATGGAGTCCAAAAAGATCGTTATTAACTACACCTTTTTCAAGTTTTAAGTTTGTTTTTGTTTCATTATCTGCAACACTTTTAAATTGTTCTTTAGACGTTTCACTTCCTTCTTCATTAATCATTTCTACAATACTTTTAGTATCTTCAGTTGCATTATCACTTACCGTTAATTTTCCATTTTCATCTTGATTGTATGTTATTGCATTTCCATCGACCCCTGGAATCCATTTTGCCTGCATCCCATCAGGGTCAATAAAAAAAACAGGATTATTAAGAGCATAAACATAAGGAGAAAAACGTCTTGAAGTTTCAGCCAGTGGGTCAACATTCATCCATCGACCAAGTGCAGGATCATAATTACGTGCTCCATAATCGTAGAAGTTAAGGCTCAACTCGTCTTGCAATTCCTTGCCGTTGTACTTATACTTATAATTAGAGTTGACTACCGGATTTCCATATCCGGATTGTTTAAGCCCAAAAGGATAATAATGGTTTTCGTCTTCCA
>NZ_JBMDKA010000054.1:0-15116 GCF_057809475.1 Flavobacterium sp. FG19
TTCTTTCCATAAAAATGCCCTCAAATAGTGTCTAACTTTTTGGGGGCAGTTCAGAATATGAGGCGTTTTTTTATATAATCGTTTCGCTGATTTTCTGCTTTTTTAGCTCTAGTTCAGCAATAATCTGTTTTTTCATTGTGGTGTGGATATAATCTTTTACCTCTGCATAAGAAATATCATATTTACGCAGAATATCCTGCAGATGCTCCGGAAAACCGGCCAGCAGTTTGTCGTAATAAATATCCAGTTGCGCTTTGTCAGGCATTTCAAACTTCAGCTTAATTTGAAATCTTCGCAATAAAGCGGTATCAATACTGTTGTAAAAATTTGTGGCACAAATCAGTAAGCTGTCGGCTGGGAAATAATCAATTAACTGAATAATCGTATTTACCAGACGTCTCATTTCGGCAACGTCTTTATCGTCGCTTTCACGGCTTTTTCCAATCTGATCGAATTCATCCAGAAACAAAACCGCTTTTTCCCGAATTGCTTTGTCGAAAATAGCTTTTACATTTTTAGAAGTTTCCCCAATTTTAGCATTGATTAAAGTGCTGAGGTTAATAATCACAATGCTTTTGTTTAAAGCCGCTGCGATGGCTTTTGCCGTTGTCGTTTTTCCACAGCCCGAATGCCCGTGAAGCAGGATTTTAGTATCGACTATGAGGTTGTATTTTTTTAATTCCTCAATATATTGATGTTCTTTTATTGTTTGAAGCAGTGCCGATTTATTCTCTTCGCTGAAAAACAGATCTTCCAGTGCAATTTTTTCGGTATCGGTTACAACCAGTTCGTACAGATTCATTTGCTATAGTATTTGGCGCAAAATTAAGTTTTATTCTGAAATATTTTCGTTCCAGATTTCTTTCCCCAAAAAACGGTTTCCAAAAACAGAAGTTCCGACTCTTACCAGATTAGAACCTTCGGCTATAGCCAGTTCCAAATCCTGTGACATTCCCATCGAAAGTTTTAAATCAGTTAAACCTTCTATTTTGGCGGCGTAAATTTCATCTCTTATTTCTTTCAGCAGATGAAGTGAAGGGCGCATTTTTTCTTTCTCGACGTCTAATAATCCAATTGTCATTAATCCTTTGATTTTTAAAGTATCATATTTCCTGATTTCTGTAATAAACGGAATCACTTCTGTTGGCGCTAACCCAAATTTGCTTTCTTCAAACGAAGTATTTACCTGAACAAAAACAGCAATAGTCCGGTTTTCTTTCTGCAGTTGTTTATGCAGTTCTTCTGCCAGGCTTAACCGGTCCAGAGACTGAATACAGCTTACATATTTCAAAACATCTTTTACTTTATTGGTCTGCAGATGTCCAATAAAATGCCGTTCGATAGTCAGATCTTTTAATTCCGAATCTTTATCCCGAAATTCCTGCATTTTATTTTCGCCAATAAGAGTTTCTCCGGCTTCAATGGCAATTCGTATTTTATCGGCCGGAACGGTTTTAGTTGCGAGCAGTAGCCGTATATCCGAAATTTCCCTTCCCGAATCTTTGCAGGCTTTTGCGATTCGGTCGTGAACCTGTTTCAGATTAAAAATAATTTCTTCTTTCATATCACAAAGGTATTGCTGCTTTGAAATGTAAAAAAGATCCAGTTTTTTCTATATCAAGTAGTCCAGTTGAATAAGAAAAACAGACCAGAAAATGCTGGTAAATGACAAAACTGGACGAGTTAATGGTTAGGTATCCTGACTAATTTTGTCTCAGTAATAAAGTCAAATTAAAATCAAATTAAGATGAGTAAATCCATTTTTTATCATGCAGGCTGTCCGGTTTGCGTAAGCGCAGAACACGACATTTTAAATTTAGTAAAAGAGGTTGAGGTCGTAAACATTGGAGAAGACAGATCCCGAATTGCCGAAGCTCAAAAAGCAGGTATTAAATCAGTTCCGGCTCTGGTAACACCAAACGGAAATGTGCTGCACATTAATTTTGGTGCTTCTATTGAAGAAGTAATCGGGTAAATATAAGACCTCTTTGAAGTTTTCTTCGAAGAGGTTTTATAAACTTTAATTTTAAACAAGGATTTTAATTATTAACACATAGAAACATAGATTTTTTTTTTTTATAAAGAGTGAAAAAGAAACTAGTTTCTAACACATAGCTATGTTTGTTTAAACAAGTGAAACGCCTTTTACTACGTTTTAAAAACTATGTTCCTATGTGTTTAAAATCACAATAAACAACAAACAACAAGTAAAATGAAAGTAGCAGTATGGGATACTTACGTAACCCGAAAAGACGGTAAAATAATGCATTTTGATATTTTGGTGGATGAAAATACAAACGATGCTAATCAGGTTTTCGAATATGGAAAACAATACCTTAAAACAGTTTTACAGGAAGGCCAGCCTTTAAGTTCTAATGAATGCCGGTTTTGTCATATCGATAAGGCTCCGGCAGATATTGAAAATCAGATTCTTAAAAATGGATTTTCGATTATAGAAATGGAAAACTGTTATTGATTTTTCATTTCGGATTATTAATTCGACAGGCTGAAAGTTTGGGGGCTTTTAGTCTGTTTTATGTAGTACAATGATGAAAACAATTTTCGATTTAGAAATACAAAATCATAGTTTAGAAGGAAAAATTACAGCAGGACTGGAACGTTTGTCTCAGGTTTTCAGAGTCTTGCTTTGGGAGAAAGCAAAAAAGCATGATCTGAGTCCGATGCAGATTCAGCTTTTGATATTTATAAAACATCATTCCAAAAGTAAAGCAACAGTAAGTTATCTGGCGAAAGAGTTCAATTTAACAAAAGCAACCGTCAGCGATACAATTAAGATTTTAGAACAAAAAGAATATATTTCAAAAGTCATTAATGAAAGTGATTCCAGAAGTTATACTCTTGAACTTACGTCAGAAGGGCTGGAAATGGTTTTGCTGACAGAAGATTTTGCCAATCCGTTATTTGATTTAATCAACGCTGTTCCGGCTAAAGAAAAATCAATTCTATGGAAAAATATCAGTTCGCTGATTGAACAATTGCATCAACTGCAGGTCATAAACGTTCAGAGCACCTGTCATAATTGCGGTTATTTTGTAGAAGAAAACGGAAAGAATTATTGCCGTTTAATGAACATTACGTTACAAACAAAGGACATTAGACTCGATTGTAGTGATCATAAACCGGTTCGGTTATAAATATTTTGATAATGCCTTTAGACCTTCTTCCATTTGTTCTTCGGTCAGAGAAGCATAACCTAATCTAAAACCATTTATGGTTTCACCAAAGCTGAATTTTTCAGGGTTCATAATTTTAATTCCTTTCAAAAGCAGTTCAGTGTATACTTTTTCGGTGTCCACTTTTTTATTGGGAACAATCCAAAATGCCAGGCCGCCTTCGGGTTTGACAAACGTAATTTTGTCTTTTAAATGAAGTTTGCAGAGATTTTCAAAATGATCTCTTTTAGCTTTGTAAATGAGGTTGGTTTTTTTGAGATGCCTTTTAATTTTACCTTCGTTTATAAGATGCAGAACGGCTTCCTCCATGATATTGTCGCCCTGTACATCAATTATTTTTCTGTGATCAGCCACTTTTAAAATATTTTCGGAGGAACTGGCTAAGTAGCCAATACGCAGAGCGGGAGCGACAATTTTGCTCAGAGTCCCAATGTAAATAAAGTTTTTGGCATTGCTGTAGCTCGAAATGGGCAGAATCGGTCTTTGTCCGAAATGGAACTCATTATCGTAATCGTCTTCAATAATCGTAAATCCGTATTGATTGGAAAGTTCAATAAGTTTTAATCTCTTTTTAAGACTCATCGTAACAGTGGTCGGGAATTGATGGTGAGGCGTAACGTAAATCGCTTTGATGGCTTTATTGTTTTTAAGATGATGCTCAACTTCTTCCAGATCCGGACCATCTTTGGTAACATTCACTGGAAGCAGACCGGCACCGGCGTTCTGAAAAGCTTCCCAGGCAGGTTTATAACCCGGATTTTCGATCATCACCAAATCGCCTTTAGAAAGTAAACAATGTGCTGCAAGATACATCGCCATCTGACTTCCGCGTGTGATACAGATTTCATCCAGAGAAACATTCATGCCTCTTTTAAAATTCAGCATTTGTACGATCGCTTTTCGGAATTCAGCATTGCCAAGCTCGCTGCTGTAACCCATAATCTGCCAGCGTGATTTTCTGTTGAATATTTCACGGTAAGCACGTGCCAGATCGTTCATAGGAGCAAGACGGCTGTCGGGGAGTCCGTCATCAAAAACAAGATGCGGTTTATGATTTTCAACCGTAATATTGACCCTGGCCTGTGTTTTTTTATTGAAGTCGGTTTCAGGAAGAATATCGGCAATAAAAGTCCCTTTTCGATCTGCTGTAACCAGCCATCCTTCGGCAGTTAAAACATCCAGAGCTTCAATTACCGTATTTCGGTTTACACTAAGTATTCCTGCCAGCTGACGGCTTCCGGGTAAAGCATTACCGCTGGTTAGTTTACCGGATTTTACGGCATTGATTATCGCATCGGCAATTTGCAGATACAATGCTTTGTCTGATTTTTTATCTAAATGAATTTCAAATGGCCAAGGTCGTAACATCTGGTCTGTCTTTTTGTGTTGAAACTGAATTAACGAGACAGACCAAATTTACAAAAGGTTTTATAGAATGCCGATTATTTCTTTTTTAATTTGGCTTTAAAAAAGTCAATAGTTCTGGTCCACGATAAAGCAGCTGCAGGTTCATCATATCTTGGTGTTGTATTATTATGGAAGCCGTGATTTACGTTTGGATAAAAATAAGCCGTATTTTCGACTTTGTTTTTATTTAAAACTTCCTGATAGGCTGGCCAGCCTTCGTTTACCCTGGTGTCTAAACCTGCGTAATGTAAAAGGAGGGGTGTTTTAATTTTCCCGGCTTCGTCTTCGGTTGGTTGTCCGCCGTAATAAGGAACTGCCGCTTTTAAATCCGGGATTTTCACGGCCATCATATTCGAAATCCATCCTCCAAAACAAAATCCCACCACGCCCACATAACCGTTACAGTCTTTATGTGATTTAAGATAGTCGTAAGCTGCTATAAAATCTTCCAGCATTTCTTCCCGCGTGCGTTTCTTTTGCAGTTCACGCCCGTCATCATCATTACCGGGATATCCGCCTAATGGAGACAAAGCATCGGGAGCCAGTGTTATGAAACCTTCGAGAGCAGCCCTTCTTCCCACATCTTCTATATACGGATTTAGTCCTCTGTTTTCATGCACTACAATAATTCCGGGCACTTTATTTTTAGCATCAGAAGGCTGCGATAAAAGTCCCTTTATAGAACCTCCGCCTTTTGGAGAATCGTAATGTATATAACCTGTTTTTAATCTGGGATCTGCGGGCTGTATTAAAATGGTGTCGACATAGTTGGGAGTCATAAAACTTAAAAGCGATGGCAGTGTAAGCGAACCTACTGCAAATATGGAAAGTTTTTCCACGAATTGTCTTCGGTTAATTTTATTATGCGCATAGTCATCATACAAATCAAAGACTTCCTGACTTATGTCTTCTTTGGTTATTTTCTTATCCATAATTATAATTGCTTTTTTTGGGATCACTAAATTAGGGAATAAAAAGGGAATTGTGATTAGTAAATAGTGATTAGTGATTAGTGAGTAGTAAGTAGTGAATGGTGTAAATAGAGAGACTGAAAACTGCGATTGCGACTGGGAACTGAAAACTAAATTTTATTGGCTAAAAGTTCGGTCAGCAAAGTATGAAGGCTTACAGAAGCACAGGCAATTCCTTCATCGGCTGCTCCGTAATAAATATAAAGTTCGTCGTCTATAAGAATAGTCCCGGTTGGAAAACACACATAATTAACATACCCTTTTAATTCCCAGGGCTGATCCGGAATAAAAAGTGGATGCGGCAGTCGGGCGATTTCTTTCGCAGGGTCGTCAATATCGAGAAGTGCGGCACAAGCCACATACATGTAACCGTTAATCGTATCATGAACGCCGTGATAAATTAAAAGCCAGCCGTGTTCTGTTTCTATTGGGGGAGCGCCGTTTCCCAAATAACTTAATTCGTGTGCAAATTTTGGGTCGAGAACTATATGATTTTTAAGCTCCGGCATATAATTTCTCCAGAATTCCGGTGTTAATTCATCCAGATTACCGACTGAAGCGATCTGAATTCCCGGACGGATCCGGTGTAGAAAATGGAGTTTTCCGTTTATTTTTCTGGGGAAGAAAACCACATTTTTATCCCAGACATAACTGCTCCCGGTACTGGGCTGAAAATATTTAATATTTAAATCCTGCCGGTGTTTTATGAGAGAACGCAGTTCATCGCCTGATAATTGGGGAACAACGATTCCGTGTTTGGTAAAGGTTTTTAAATCTGTGGAAGTTGCCACGCATCCAAAAGCATTCTCGCCGTCATAACCACAGTAAGAAAGATAATAAAGATCTTCAATTTTAACAATTCTGGGATCTTCAACACCGTATTTTTCATTGTCAGTTTCTGGTACAATGACCGGATAGGTATACCGTTCTTCAATAGTCAGCGGATCTGAAAGACGACAGTAACCAATTGTGGAATGGTTTCCTAAAGCAACAGCTCTGTAAAAAATATGTATTTTTCCGTTTTCTGCAATAACAGCAGGATTGAGAACGCCTTCAAACTCAAAGTCTAATTCGGTTTTTGTGATAATCAAGCCGTGTTTCTGTATCATAAAGCGGTATTTTTAGATCATTCTCCTAAAATTACCGAAACAGACGGATAAACTTTTTACATAAACCTTTTTAATTCTTTCATAATTTGAATGAAAGAAGTCTTTGACTTACAGACTTTTAAGTTTTTTCATAAAGACCGGAAATACTTCGTTTAGTTCATCAAATAAAGGATTATTACGGTGCTTTAATTTGATTTCACTGAATAATTTTAATCCAAGGGCAAATTGTGTAGCCTCATGTGGATTTTCAAATATGTTTTTGTCTTTTATTTTCTGGATGATACCAAATATCTCGTCGTGATTGTCAAATTCTATTCCCAGTTCTTTTGCCGGACGGGTGTCGCCGTTAGCATATTCTTTGAGGCTCAGGGTCAGATAATATTTGTTGGATCGTTTTTGCATGATACTAAAATTTTCAATTCTACTTTAACCATTTGTCCACTATGGTCTTAAACGTTTCTTTATATTGTTCGCCTACCGTAATTTCGGTTTTTCCAATAAATATGGAGTTTTTACTGATGGCGTTTATTTTATCGAGTGAAACGATAAAGGAACGGTGCACTCTCATAAATTTGGATGAAGGTAATTTTTCTTCTAAAGCTTTCAACGAAATAAGCGAAAGCACTGCTTTTTGAGTTTCGTCTAAATGAACTTTTACATAATCTTTGAGACTTTCGATATACAAAATATCTTTCAGGGAAATCCTGACCCACTGGTATTCTACTTTTAAGAAAATAAACTCGTCATCGGCTGTAACCGGATGATATTGCCCGGAAGCTTCTTCGGTGAGCTGAAGCACTTTATTGGCAGCCCGTAGAAATTCCTCGTAGCTGAAAGGCTTTAAAAGATAGTCAACGGCATTTACCCTGTAGCCTTCAATAGCATAATGATTGTAGGCGGTTGTAAAAACTATTTTAGGAGTCATTCCGGTTTGTTCCTGCAGCAGCCGGGCCAGCTCCATTCCCGTTAAATTGGGCATGTTAATGTCCAGAAAAACCAGATCAGGCTGTTTTTCCCGAATTAAACTCATGGCTTCTACCGCATTATCACAACTTGCCGCCAGTTGTAAAAAAGGCGTTTGCTCGATAAACGTTTCGACCAGTTTTAAAGCGAGAGGTTCATCGTCAACTGCTATACATTTTAATATTGTCATTATTCTAAATTTAGCTGCAGTTTTACATTGTACATTCCGTTACCGGCTATACCGGCTGTCAGTGTATGTTTGTTTGGATAAATCAGATGCAGTCTTCGTTTAGTATTGGTTAAGCCGATTCCGCCTTCATCTGATGCAGCAGGTTTTTCGAAATAAGTGTTTTCAACTTCAAATTCAAGACTGCTGCCGTTTTGTTTCAGTGAAATATGAATTTCACTTTTATCCGTGGCATGTATTCCGTGTTTAAAAGCATTTTCTACTAAAGGTAGTAATAACATCGGAACTATAGGATAATCGTGTATTTTTTCCGGTATATCGGTAGTGATTGTCAGTTTTTTATTCGCACGAAGTTTCATCAGTGAAATAAAATCCCGCATAAACTCGGCTTCTTTGAGTAAAGTGGTTCTTTCTTCGGTACTGTAAAGCAGGTAACGCATCATGCGGCTTAACGTATGAAGAGCATTTCGGGAATCTTCAATATCGGTATACGTCAGGGAATAAATACTGTTTAGCGAATTAAAGAAAAAATGCGGATTGATCTGCGCTTTCAGCATTGCCAGCTCTGCTGCTGTTTTATCCTGTTCCAGTTTTTGTTTGTGCTGAGCGGCTTTCTGCCAGTATTGCAGCATGGCCCAGCTGGTACTGATTCCCAGAACCAGTAAGGTGAGCATGAGAACATAATTGTCGAAATAAGGGTTGCGGTATTTTTTAAAGCCCAGAACCAGACTCACTTTTGTATGAAGGTCAGTTTGTGAGGTATACAAATACGCGATAAGCTGCATGGCAAAAACCGTAAGAAAAGCCCAGACCAAAAACGGGGAAGTATTGTCCTTAATAATGGTTTTGGGAACTACAATGCGGGCATTGGTATAAAAAATAATAATTAGTAAAACCAGAATGATAATCTGCCAGAGCCAAAAAACACCAGGCAGTATTACTCTCCAGGTAATAGGAATATAAAACAGCATGACAAAGCCCAGTAATAACCAGCTTAGAATATGCAGTCCGGTAAATAAATATGGTCTGTTGAGATAAGAGCCCATTATACTTTAGTTTATTTTAAGGGCAATATTACAGTTTATTTGAATGTGATAAAGAAGCAATCGTCAAAAACTGATTTACAGCCCTTAAAAAGCATTTCAGAGCCGACGAGCTAAAAAATTAAACACTTGTTTAATTTTAAAAAAAAGTCATCGGGTCTGAGATTATTTTTGTCGATTGTCTTGTGGGCTTCGTCTATTTGAAATTTTTTGCTTCTTATATTTTATTTCTTTTGTCGGCATATAATCGATAATTAGATATTATTTCAAATGAAGAAGCAGTCATTTTTAAGCATCCTCGCAGCATCAGTTATTATCGCTTCTTGCGGTAAAAATGATAAATCGGCAGCAGCCGGAGGCGCACCGCAGATTAAAGAATATAAAACACTGGTTTTACAGCCGGAATCTGCCACATTAAACAGCGATTATCCTGCCAGTATACAAGGACAGCAGAATATAGAAATACGACCAAGGGTTGAAGGGTACATTGATAAAATCTTTGTTGATGAAGGAGCGGTGGTAAAAGCCGGACAGCCTTTGTTTAAAATTAGTGCCCCTGAATATGAGCAGCAGGTAAGAACGGCAACAGCAAGTATAAAAAGTGCCCAGGCAGATTTAAGTGCTGCAAAACTGGCAGTCAATAAAGTAAAACCTTTGGTAGAAAAAGGAATTATCAGCAAATATGATTTAGAATCAGCTCAGTATACTTATGAGTCGGCTTTGGCATCTTTGGCTCAGGCAAACGCAGCTTTAGTAAATGCCAAAACAAATTTAGGGTATACGACTGTTACAAGTCCGGTAAACGGTGTGGTAGGATCAATCCCATTTCGTTTAGGAAGTTTGGTAAGTTCTAATACAACTGAACCTTTAACGACCGTTTCAAGTATTGGTAATGTGTACGCTTATTTTGCTTTAAATGAAAAAGCACTTTTAAATTTTACCAAAGATTCAGGAGCTTCATTAAATCAAAAAATTAAAAGTTTCCCGGCGGTTTCTTTAGTGCTTTCAGACGGTTCAGCATATGACCAGAAAGGAAACATAGAAACTGTAAACGGATTGATCAATACAGAAACGGGTACTGTAAATGTCAGAGCACGTTTTCCAAATCCAAAAGGAATTATCAGAAGCGGAAGCAGCACTACAGTTCGTATTCCAAAAGAAGTAAAAGACGGAATTATTATTCCGCAGAGTGCCACATTCGAGCTTCAGGACAAAATGTTCGCCGTAGTTTTAGGAAAAGATGGTAAAACAAAAAATGCCAATATTACAGTACTTGAAAATACGGCAGGAAACTATTACGTGGTAACCAGCGGTTTACAAGCGGGCGACCAAATTGTATTAGAAGGAGTAGCCTCATTAAAAGAAGGAACTGAAATTAAAGCCCAGAATCAAAGCCCGGAAACAGTTTACGCCGATTTAAAATAAAAGAAATGTTTAAAAAGTTTATACAAAGACCCGTACTCTCAACGGTAATATCTGTTATTATCGTTATTTTAGGTGTTCTAGGCCTAATTGAGTTACCGATTTCCCAATATCCGGATATTGCACCGCCAACGGTAAACGTGGCAGCAAGTTATACCGGAGCCAATGCGGATGTGGTATTGAAAAGTATCGTGATTCCGCTGGAAGAGCAGATTAATGGTGTAGAAAACATGACCTACATGACTTCTACAGCAACCAATGATGGTAATGCTTCTATAAAAGTTTTCTTTAAAGTAGGAACCAACCCTGATTTAGCAGCAGTAAACGTTCAGAACAGGGTTTCAAGAGCCACCAGTTTATTACCGGTAGAGGTAACGCAGGCCGGGGTTACCGTAACCAAAAGCCAGAGCAGTAACTTATTGATTTTCTCTCTGTACAGTGATGATAAGGCGTATGATCAGACGTTTCTCCAAAACTATGCGAAGATTAACCTTGTACCGCAGATTCAGCGTGTTGTAGGAGTTGGAGATGTAACCGTTTTTGGTTCAAAAGATTACTCTATGAGAATCTGGCTGAAACCGGATGTTATGCAGCAGTACAAATTAATTCCAAGCGATATTTCGGCTGCTCTGGCAGAACAGAATATCGAAGCGGCTCCGGGTAAATTTGGTGAAAACGGAAATCAGGCTTTTCAGTATGTTATCAAATATAAAGGACGTTTAACATCAGCCAAAGAATTTGAGGAAATTATTATCAAATCGGTTGGAAACGGTCAGATGCTGAGACTTAAAGATGTAGCCAAAGTAGAATTGGGTTCTTTAAGTTATTCTTCGACGATTAAAACAAATGGAGTAGAATCGGCAGCCATGGCCATCAGCCAGACTCCGGGTTCTAATGCCCGTGATGTGATCATCAATTCTAAAAAACTGATTGAAGAAGCTGCTAAGAGTTTTCCAAAAGGTATGAAATATACCATCATGGTGGATGTTAACGAAAACCTCGATGCTTCTATCGAAAAAGTAATCCATACTTTGATTGAAGCCTTTATATTGGTTTTCATTGTGGTATTTATTTTCCTTCAGGATTTCAGATCGACTTTGATTCCGGCGATTGCGGTTCCGGTTGCGATTGTAGGAACGTTCTTCTTCCTGAATTTATTTGGATTTACAATAAACTTATTGACACTTTTTGCGATGGTACTCGCAATTGGTATTGTGGTCGATGATGCGATTGTGGTCGTAGAGGCGGTGCACGCCAAGCTGGATCACGGGTATAAATCGGCCAGGAAAGCTACAATACATGCGATGGACGAGATATCGGGGGCGATTATTTCGATCACGCTTGTTATGGCTGCGGTTTTTATTCCGGTAACTTTCATTACCGGATCAACCGGAGTTTTCTACAAACAGTTTGGTATTACACTGGCTGTTGCGATTATCCTTTCGGCAGTAAACGCTTTAACATTAAGTCCGGCATTATGTGCCCTTTTATTAAAACCGCATGCTGACGATCATAAACATAAAAGCTATTTACAGCGTTTTTATACTTCATTTAACGTTGCCTTTGACAATGTTACTCAAAGATACAAGCGTTCTGTAAGTTTCCTTTCTGCCAAAAAATGGATTGCTTTAGGTTCTATCCTGATTGCAGGGATTGCATTGGTTTATATGATGAAAACAACACCGTCTGCTTTCGTTCCGTCTGAAGATCAGGGAACTGTTTTTGCCAATATCAGTTTACCGCCTTCGGCTTCTATGGAGCGTTCGGATATTATTGCCAAAAGAGTAGACAGTATTGCGAAGACCATCCCCGGAGTTAAAAATACCCTTCGTATCGTAGGGCAGAACTTTACAGCGGGAGCGGGAAGTGCTTATAGTATGGTTATCGTGAAATTATATCCGTGGGATCAGCGTGACCTGAGTGTGGATGACGTAATTGGACAGCTTTTTGCGAAAACCAGCGGAATCCGTGAGGCCAGTATCTTCTTTATCTCGCCGCCAACGATTCAGGGTTTTGGACAAAGCGGTGGATTCGAATTCCAGTTACAGGATAAAGGAGGTCATACCACAGCTGAATTCTTTAAAGTAAATAATGATTTCCTGGCAAAATTATCAGAACGTCCGGAAATACAGTATGCGACAACACCATTTAATCCCGGGTTCCCGCAATATATGATGGATGTTAATTTAGCAAAGGCTAAAGATGCAGGGGTTTCGGTAAATACGATTCTTTCTACCATGCAGGGATATTACGGAGGATTGTATGCTTCAAACTTTAATAAGTTCGGGAAACAGTACCGTGTCATGGTTCAGGCTTCTCCGGAGTTTAGAGCGAATACTGAAGGGCTTAATAAAATCTTTGTTCGTAACAGTGCCGGAAATATGGCACCTATTACCGAATTTGTAAAAATGACAAGGGTTTTCGGGCCGGAATCGATTTCCAGATTTAACCTGTTTACTTCTATTTCGATTACAGGAGCACCAAAACCAGGTTACAGTTCCGGAGATGCTATTAAAGCCATTCAGGAAGTAGCAGCAGAAAACCTGCCTGCAGGTTATGGTTACGAATTCTCAGGATTAACACGTGAGGAATTGGCTTCGGGAGGAGAAACGATTTTCATCTTTATTTTATGTCTGGTTTTCGTTTACTTCCTGTTAAGTGCCCAGTACGAAAGTTATATTCTGCCATTTGCGGTATTATTCTCAATTCCGTTTGGATTAGCAGGAGCCTATTTGTTTTCGATTATTTTCAAGCTGAACAGTAACATCTACCTTCAGATTTCCTTAATCATGCTGATCGGACTTCTGGCGAAGAATGGTATTCTGATTGTGGAATTTGCTTTGGACAGAAGACGAAAAGGCCTGCCAATTGTACAGTCGGCAATTGAAGGAGCCGTAGCCCGTTTACGTCCTATTCTGATGACCTCATTTGCTTTTATCCTCGGACTTGTTCCGCTGATGTTTGCTTCAGGTGCCGGAGCGGTGGGGAATAAATCGATTGGTACAGGTGCTGTAGGGGGAATGCTGATAGGAACCATATTAGGGGTATTTGTTATTCCGGTTCTGTTTATCATCTTCCAGACTTTACAGGAAAAAGTGAGCGGCCCGGCTAAAGACGGCTATGATGATGATGACGATGATGACGAGGAAATTCAGTTATTAGAAGCTCATAAAGAGTAACATTTAATTAAAGACAGAGATGACTAATAGTTCAAATAAATATATTGTACTGGTAATGACGGCCGTACTTTTAAGTGCGTGCTCCGTTACCAAAAAGTACGAACGTCCCACAACACTGAAAACAGATCAGCTGTATCGTGACCAGTCTTCGACAGATTCGACGACGATTGCCGATATGCCCTGGCAGAGTGTTTTTAAAGACGAGAAACTGAATGCTTTAATCCAGAAAGGTTTAGATCAGAACCTGAACCTTAAAAATGCGATCGAAAACATTGTACAGGCCCGTGCTTCCCTGCGTCAGACTAAGCTGGCGTATTACCCAACGTTACAATTGGATGCCAGTGCCACTCATACCAAACAGTCAGAAGCGGGACTTAACTTTCCGGCCGGAATTAATATCAATACGTTAACCACGACTTATAAACTGGGGTTAAGTACTTCCTGGGAAGCAGATATCTGGGGAAAATTAAGCAGTTCCAAAAGAGCCGCTTTAGCCAAATATCTGGCTACAGATGCAGCGAAACAGGCTGTTCAGACCCAATTGATTTCAGATATTGCCAATAATTATTTCCTGTTGTTAGCGTATGACAAACAATTGAAGATTACACAGGAAACCTTAGAAAGCCGTATTAAAAATGTTGAAACCATCAAGGATTTAAAAGAAGGTGCTATTGTTACCGGAGCGGCCGTTGTGCAGAGTGAAGCTAACCAGCATGCCGCTGAAGTTTTAATCCCGGATTTAAAACAAAGTATCCGTGAAACCGAAAATGCGCTCAATATTTTGTTAGGACAGGCTTCGGGACCTATTGAAAGAGGGGAACTGGGAACTCAGATTATTCCTGAAAATATGGCAATAGGAATGCCTTCGCAGCTGCTGCAAAACCGTCCGGATGTACGTCAGGCCGAGTTTAATTTCAGAGTAGCATTTGAATCTACGAATCTGGCTAAAGCCTATTTCTACCCAAGTTTAACGCTTACAGCAAGCGGCGGGTTTTCGAACCTGGAATTGAAGGACTTTTTTACAAATTCTATTTTCTATTCTATAATTGGAGGATTAACACAGCCTATTTTTAATCAGGGGGTAAACAAAACCCGATTGACAACAGCGCAGTCACAGCAGTTACAGGCTTATAACAATTTTCAGCAGAGCCTTTTAACAGCGGGTCAGGAAGTTTCAAACGCTTTGTATGCGTATCAGATGGCCGTTGAAAAAGAAGATTCAAGAGCGAAACAAATTGAAGCGCTGGAAAAAGCAGTCGATTTTACACAACAGCTTTTAGAATACAGCTCGGCTACGAATTATACGGATGTATTGACATCTGAGCAGAACCTTCTGGCCGCACAATTAAGCGGAATTAACGATAACCTTCAGAAATTACAGGCGGTTGTTAATTTGTACAGAGCTTTAGGAGGAGGCTGGAAATAAAAAAAAAACGACTTGTTGTACGCTGGTCGTTGAAAACAAGACCTTGGTCTAAATAATACGTTTGGTACTAAAAATTGTAATTATTTTTGATTTGTAAAGATTTTGATTATCCGCCGATAGATTAATATAAAAACATGACTAAAAGAAAACGCCCTCTGTACTAGACTGCACCCAAAAGTTTAGACGAATTTATAATTAAATTTGATAATAATGAG
>NZ_JBMDKA010000055.1:0-14929 GCF_057809475.1 Flavobacterium sp. FG19
CCTCAAATAGTGTCTAACTTTTTGGGGGCAGTTCAGAGACATTTGCGCAGCTTTTCATAAGGAACTCTTCGCAGAGCAGGGATTTTTTTGTACTATCGTTATCTATAATATCCAGCCATCAAGAAAGATCCTAACTAATGTAATTCTATCTATTTATCGCTTTTAAAAATCCCTATATATTTATTTTTTTTACTTTTTGAATAGTTTGGGGCTAAAAATATAAATCTATCTTTAGGATGATAAATTATGAAATTAAAATTCTGATCTTCTAATAACACTGTCAGTATATGTTTACCTTTACTTGGATTAACCTCTATTTTATAATAAGATGAAGCAATATTTGGTACACTCTAATCTGTCTTTGAAGATATTTTTTTTATCTAACATTACATTTATCTCTAAATTATCTAGTTCTTCATCTGTTGGTTTTTCAATCAAAATTAAAATTTGATTAGAATTACAACCTATAAGGAAAAATGACATAAAAAATAAAAACAAAAATTTTGTATTCATAACTAATCTTTTATTATTTTTGGTATTATATCACCTTTTTTAACATTAAAATCATATGGTCTTTCATTTGTTGCAGAATTCCAAAGCCAATTATTAGTATTCGTCGGGGCTTTCTGTGTCGGACTGCCTTGATTTAAATCTCCAAAATTAGCATCTCCTACAATTGAATTTAATTGCATTATTGAAAAACTTCCAAAACGATTTTTATCATAACTCATATGATTATCTCCATATCTTAGTATCTGAAAATTGATACTCCCAATTATGTTTTAAACCAAAATTATGTCCAAACTCATGGGCTCCTGTTTGCGTCATTTTGTCTATATTACTATTCACTTCGACATATGAAATCTTTTCTCTCATTGTAGCAACTCCTATTGTATTTGAATACCATTTCTCTTCAGATGTGACGTCATCTACCAGAACCTATAAATAATCTGACTGTTTAACATCTTTCATCGATGTTACATATCACTAACTTTGAAACACTACCAAACTATTTTAGGAGGAGACAAATTACCTTTTTTTATTTTTTTGCAGTAAATATAAATGCCGTAACTATCTTTCCATTATCTATTTTTTGCCAAAATAATTTTTTCTTATATATAATAATTTCCTCCTCCTTTACTACTGGTATTTTTTCGATAGCAACATGTTTATTTGATTTAATGCAATTGCTTAATTTTTCTGGAGGTACTATTATAAAAGGCTCATCACCTTGTATAATAATATTTTTTATATAAATTCTATTTTCTGATATTCTTTTATAAGTAAACTTTTGTTCAATAGTTATCAATGTGTCGGCACATAAATATTTAACTCTATATTCACCCAAAGTATCATTTGTAAAATATAAATTTAATTCTCTAATATTTTTCTGCTTATAAGAATATTCTTTATAGAATCTTTTACTGCAACTACTAAAAATAATTAACAGACTAACCAATATTATAGTATTAATTTTCATAATCATTTAATTATTATTCCAATCAATTAATGATATGCCTACAGGAGGATATATAGCTATATATCCCGCGTCTGTCATAGAATTAATAGCATTCGGAACGATTTGGTTATAATTATTTATAGTCGTTACGGTTGGGTCATTTCCAGCTTGAAAAGCTCTCAAAGCATCGGCAGGACTTACAGGTAGATTTGAACGATATTCAATTTTACCATCATATCCATATTGAGCTTGATAGGCATCAATTTCTTTGCTAACACCAAATGTACCACTAGTTAATGCTCCACTCATATCCATGTTGTACTCACCTCTTGCTATTTGTCCACCATGTCTACCTTCATGGACTTGTTTAGAAAAATTATCGGTAAACATAGTTATTTCATTAGTACCTGTTCTTCTTGTTTCAGGATTTCCATTGTTTTTTGATGATTTTTCAAACTTATAAAAGTTGTTTGTATCTCTTCTCATATCCGAAACATCAGATCTAGATCTGTTTAGTTGAGTGAGTCTGTCATTTCGATCTCCTGTGCTTTGACCATTTCTTTGAAGTTTAGTAATCTCTCTATTTAATTTAGCAATTTGTTTGTCAATTTTTTTCTCCATCTTTTGAGCTTTTTTTTCATTCTTTTTATCAAATTCACGGCCATCAATTTCTTTATTAATTAATGGATTGTTCTGAACAAACGCATATGGTGATGTTGTAATGTATTTTTCTGCCAATTGGTCTATAACATTCCAACGTCCAACTGCAGGGTCGTAATCACGCCATCCGTATGCATATTCATTAAGCCCCAGCTCGTCTTGAAGCTCCTTACCGTTATACTTATACTTCTCGGCCTGAGCACTTCCTAAAGAATAATTTGGTACGTTATTATACCCAGATCCGCAAAGTATGCTTTAAGCTACCTCAACACGCTGCGCAAATGAGACATTTGCACAGCTTTTCATAAGGAACTCTTCGCAGAGCAGGGAAACATTTTTTATATATGTATCAGCTTCTGTTACCTGTTAAACTAGAGGGCTTAGGAATAACTAATGGTGTAACAATTTTGCGGAATTACCACCATTAGACAATAATTTATTAACCTTAGCTAGGTAATAACAACATTAATATTACCATAAATCTTATGAACAATCTTACATTTGCATATGTAATGTGGAATGCTGAAAATAAAAAAAAATATGACATAAATTTTTACTGCTTTCATAATTTGTTTCCCCTCAATTTATCTTAAAAAATAAGTTCTTACTTCATATTTAAAATACTGTTTTTCTCTAAATAATTTACACTGGCATAAACCTTACAAAATGTTTCGAAACAGTCAATAAAAAAACAGAATGTAAGATTTCACATTCTGTTTTTTTTAAACTCATATTCTATAAAAGAAAACAATAATTTTAATCACAAAAAGTATTATAATCATATGGAATATAATTGATAAACTTTAAATATAAAAAGATTTGATCTCTATTCCTAAATCCATACAAATCTAATTTCTTTTCATTATTTATAAATATTTCTGTGCGTTTACCATCCCACGCAAAATTACTTTTGTAAAGTTTTGACTTACTTATGCTATCAATTTTCGAGTTTATAGATATCAAATCTTTTTCGGAAGTTACTTTAAATTTTTTATCTACTTTTTTTGAGCTAAAATCAATAAATTTATCTTGATAATTAGCAGTTGTTCTTCCTCGTATTAATCTTCCATTACCATCTTCATCAAAAATTAAAACATCAACACATGAACCAGGACCTCTTATAATCATTTTAAATTCATTTTGTTTCTCATTTATTTTGACAAAAACAACAATGATAATTACAATCAAAGGAACTATCAAATATTTACCATTTTTCAAACTTTTAATCTTCAAACCCATAGTTAATCCTTTCTTTTCCTTTTTGTTCTTTATTTAACTTATTCTCAGTAGTATAACTTCCTGTTTTATTTGATATCGGCCTATCAAAACCTTCGAAACCAACTGTATATGCTTCTTCAATTGGAATTTTTTCTGATTTTACTGACTTACCATCATTATAATAATGTAAAGTCGTCAAATTTCTTGGCTTTGATTCACCATTCATTTGTGCCAAGGCATGAATAAATTCATGATTCATCATATTAGTTACTGACATTGTCTCTGTAGAATATTTTCCTGTTTTAAAATCTCTAGCTAAAAAAAAGTGACCACGACCTATAGTAACTACAGCATTATTTCCAATACCATTACTTGAATCTTTCTTATTTGCCCCTTCTTCTTCTTCCGTAGTTGCACCAACTAGCCCTGCGTTCTTTACTTTGCTACTTAACGCATAATCTATAGTTGTTGTCTTTTTTTTATGCCCTATTAAATCTCTGATTAATTCTGTTCCTTCAGTTTTATCACCAGTTCCTCTTTTTGCAATTTCAACTTCCCCTGTTTTACCATTATATCGCAATTTATCATTAGTAATAACCTGCATTGAAGCTAGCAGCATCACTATTTCTTGTGCAGACAGTTTCCTATTATCAACAACATTTCGACCAAGAATCACCCTCATACCGTCTGGATCGATAAAAAGTACTGGATTATTAAATGAATATGAATAAGTAGATGAATTGTCATATCGATGAGCTAAGGGATCAATACTCATCCATCTACCCAATGCAGGGTCATAATTACGTGCTCCAAAGTCGTAAAAGTTAAGTCCCAACTCGTCTTGAAGCTCCTTCCCGTTGTACTTATACTTCTCGGCCTGGGCACTTCCTAAAGAATAATTTGGTACCTTATTATATCCTTTTTGTTTTAATCCAAAAGGATAATAATTATTCTCCTCTACAATACTTAAGTTTTTATCAAAACTCAAACGTACATTCCCTAAATGGTCTTTGTATTGATAAATATAATCAAAATTATCTGCATTCTTTGCTGCATAACCTTCAGGGTGTGAGAAAAATTTCAGGGTATTCCCTTCATATATAAAGGTTCCTGCATAATCAGTCGTAGCCGCTGAACTTACTATTTTGCGAAGTTTTACTCCTGTAGCATCATAGATATACTGAATATTACCAGAAGAAAATGTTATTTTGGAAGGCAGATTCAAATGATTATAAGTTATACCTGTTATATTTTTATTGGCATCACTAAGCATATTTCCATTAAGATCATAAGTATAATCTGTATTGGATCCGCTGGTACCATTTGTAAAACCTTCGGTACTTCCTGAACTGTCTTCTACTTTCAAAAGTCTGTTACCCGAATTATAAGTATAAGCCAGATTGTCCATGGTTCCAAACACAGCGGCATTTACATCTGTATTTCCTTTTCTGACTAATCCCAGGATGTTTCCATTTTTATCATAAGTCAGGCTTTCATTGTAACGGGTCGGGTTTAGTGCCGAATTGTCAACTGCAATAGTCAATCTGTTCAGAGCATCATACTCATAAACATACCCTTTTAAAGAACTGTCTGTATTAGCGGTTTTCCACTGTGTCTGGCTGATGTTTCCGTTATAGAGTTTTTTTGATGTATCTGTTATATCATTATAATTGATATTAAAAGCGAACAAATCAGTGTCCATCGCATTGACATCATTGATACTTTTCAGCCATCCTCTTATATTATATTTGTAGTCCATAGTTTGCAGACCAGCAGAATTTTCTACTGCTCCAGCGACTGCGCCGCCTACTTTTTTATTTTTTAACTGCCCTAATTCATCATACGAATTCAGAACAATCAATTCTTGTTTAGCCGTATTAATTGATAATTTTGCATTAGGCTGAATAAGTGCATTTCTAATCGTAATGCTTCTTCCCGCAATCTGATCTGTATTAATTGTGCCTGTTAAAATCAAATCAAACTGTGTTTCACTATTGCCAGCACACACATATCCCATATTGGCATCTCCTATACATTGTGTCTGGGCCTTTAACCTTCCTGCATGATCATAAATAAAATTATCTATTACTCCAATGGTTACCCCGTTTTTTGTATGAACAGTTTTGGTCTTTAATGGTTTACCTGTAAAATCCAGCTTCGTTTCCACTATATCTACTGTGCCTAAATAAGTATTTTCAGAGTAAGTATATACCGGTCTTGCTTTACTATCATAATAAGTAAGTTTTGTAATCCAGACATTACTTCCCGCTGTATCCAAAACTTTTACTCTACCGGTTGTCACGAGCCCTTTTACACTTGTCGTATTGGTTTCATTAGTTGGAGATTCCATAAGGACTATGGAATTAGGTGCTCCGGCAGGACGGGTGACATAAGCATCATAGTAATTAATTAGAAGTATCTCCGAAACAGCAGCCAAACTGCCGCTATTATTAGGATACGCACCATTATTATAATAAATACTCGTTCCTCCAAAGCTCGATGCACTGGTACTTTGGGTTACCCATAAACTGCCTGTAAATGTTTTAACTTCATTTTGAATAACCTCTCTTGTAACATTTGCCGTAGTGATGGCTTTTCCGGTATAAGCTACCCTTCCAAAAGCATCATATTTGGTAAAAATCCATTCGTTTTTGGCTTTTTGAACTGCATCCTGCGTCAATATAGGCTGATCCAGATTATTGTAAACAATACTTTCTGTTTCTTTACCCGGCAACTTCTTTTCTACTAAACGATTTTTGTAATCATATTTGTACTGGTAACACAAATCGTTTAAAAGACTTGTAATTGTACTTAATGAAGCTGTAGCGGCTTCGGCTTTAGGAGGAAGTACAAAAGTTAAATTTCCCAAGTAATCATAAACATAATAAGTATCGTGTATCTGATTGTTATTATAGATTCGTTTTAAAACAAGCTGTCCCTGCAGGTTTTTAAATTCTTCCGTTGTACGGTCTTTCAGATTACTCTGTGCTGACTGCCAGTTTTCGTCTTTTACAGTCGTTTTATAAAGACTCCCCGTTGCATAATTATTCCCTTTTAACAAAACGTTGTTTACCGCATAGAACAAAGGCACAGCGTCCTCTGTTTTATTAGTACTATAAACTGTTTTAACTGAATGACCCGTACTGCCGTTAGGCTGCCAATCAGCTCCTACAGCTCCCTGCTCCACTACCTTGTTTAATGGAGAATTATCAAAAACCGATATTGAATAAGGCGCTGTATCTGCGGCAATTCCGGAAGCAATTGCACCAATATCAGGAATTCCGCTTCGGGCTCCTTCATCATAAAAATAAGACTGAATAATTTCCGGAACAGCATTAGGCATACCCGCCGTAAGATATCGTCCATCATTACTATATGAAAACGGAAGAAATTTCTTTTTTTCTCGTCCATATTCATCATATTGATGAAACGTAATAATGTCATTCCCTTTTGGTGTCTGTCCGATTGCTACTTCTTCCAGCGGTCTTCCTAATCCGTCAAAATAGTTAACATTTTCTATAATTTTTTCATTTGTCACAATCTGGCTTCCAGATAAAACATTCTCTAAAGCATTTATCTGAAAAGGATACTGCGGGACCGCTGTATAAATATAGTTTATAGATTTTGTTAATTGCGGTACTTTATAATTTTGCGCTTTTAAAACCAGCCCTGTAAAAAACAATACGGATACTATTACTTTTTTCATAATTATATTTTTAAGGGTTAGTTACATTTTGATAATTGTAAGCATTCTTACTCACTACATTTCCGTCATGATCTGTTACATATTCAAGCCGGTTAAAACCGTCATAATGAAACGAAGTCATCTGGCCGCGTTGATCTGTTATACTTCTAACGCCTATTAAAGGCTTGTGAGTATAGGTTGTAACCATTGCGTTTGGAAGACTCTCCCTTAATAGTTTTAATGCCACTAAAAGTTCTTGTTCTGTTCCTGTATCTGATGCTGTTTGTATAGTAGAGATAAGCGTTGAAGAAACAGAGCTATAATTTGCATTTTCAATTTTAGCAACAATTAATGATTTATTGTACCCCCGGATATAACATACAGGAATTCCTCCTGCTTTTTGGGTCTCTAAAACATTTCCATTATCAGTATCATAAGCGTTAAAAGAACCTCGTGTTTCATACAAACTCTGTCCCTTATCTTTAACAACAATAGATTCCGGAGATATTAAAGACATATTACTTCCTGAATTCCAGTTTTTATAATGTATTCTGGAAGATGATATAAATTCATTGTTTACATAAGAGGACTCCTGTATAGGAATAATTCTGTTCCGATTAATCAAATCCTGATATCCGCCACGTTGGGAACCATTTAAATCATTCCAGATATCATTGTATTGAGTCGAGTATAAAATTTCTTTTCTATTTTTAAATCCATCACTCCTTGTTTCTTCTATACTTGTTGGAAAATAAAGTGTGGGTATGGTATAGTTGTAATTAGTTTTTGTCTGTACTGAAGTTCCAATACCACTTATTAACTCTCCATTCTCATTTTTAATCATTTCTTTTATAACAGTTCTTCCTTTTACAATTGGATAGAAATAGGTCTGCATCGTTAGTGCCAAATTACTGTCATGAAGTTCAGGACTAGACTGATCGTTAATTTTGTATACTGCAGGGCTGATTTTAAACCCCCAGTATACCTTCGGATCTATTATATGGGATATATAATTTACAGAACTAACAGGTTGCAAAAAATTATTCTTCTGAAATGTGTTTACCGATTTTAAAAAGCCATTGTTCAAACTGGCAGTAGGAAAAAGTCCAGGAAGACCACTGCCTCCTGGAATTTTTCTATCGGGATTAACGCTATACTCATATTCCACTTTTCCATTTTCGCCATCTGCTTTTGTTTCTGTTACATTTCTATATCCTACTAAACTTCCATTAGCAGAATTAGAGTAAGGATATATTGAGGAAGTCGAAAAATAGGTTTCTTTTACAAGAAAACTATGAATTATTTTATCCCCCCACGGAGTTGTATAAACCTCTTCGGATGGATAAATATAATTGTAAGTAAAAGATGGAGCAGTCACTAAAACCCCATTATTATAATTGTAATTAGTTGATAAATACTGTGCGAACTCCGATTCTTTATGTTTTATTGTTTTTATTCGTAATCCACCAACATAATTTGAACAAATGTCAGTCTTCGCCTTTTTAACTATAGAAATAGAGGCCATATTTGACCCCAGAACAGGGTTATAACTGTCAGGATAGTTAGCAACCAGCCTGTATTGACCAGCTGTTAAAATTTGATCTTTTTCTGTAAAAAAAGTATTCCCATTTTGACTGTCCCACAGATAATTACTTTTAAAAGGGACCCATGTATCAATAGACTGGGGTACTTTTTTTTCTAAACTCACAAAATGATAGTTAGAACGATTCAAAGAGTTCCCCACTGGTATTTGAGCATCTCGAAATAATGTTATATTAATATCGACAAGCGTTTCCTGGGATATTTCAAAAGGAGTTATCACAATTTCATGAGGATAATTCCAAGGTTCTTTATAGGGATCCGGATCTGATGCAGTAATATAACTGCTATTATAAACCGAATAACAATTTGAAAACTGAGTACAGGTTCCGCCACAATTATTTGGAGCATATTCATTAGAAGCATATTCAAAAATTGTTTTCCCGCCAGTTGGGTAAATAATCTCTTTTAAAATTCCGGCCTGAACTTTAGTTGTATCAACAACTCGGTTTGCTCCTTCAAATCGGCTAAAGGATTTCGGAATATTCAATGCATTTTCATAGAGAAAACTGTCAGGTAAAAGAGTTTTGTTTGGTTTCCCGTTATAATATCCCCATAAATCCTGAGCAAATGAACTTTTATAAGGTAAAGTCTGTGTATCATAAGTAAACTTATGAGTTATTGGATTAGTAGTTCCTTCAGAAAAAGAGAGCAGTTTTAATCTTCGTTTCAAATATTCTGCTGGATAATTAACATTTATGGATTCTGAAAAAGGTACAGTTGAACTATCCTCTCCATAAGGAGTATTTCCAATAAAATAGTCATAGTCAAATGAAAATTCTTTTATTATCTCCGATTTCTTATTTCTAATTATTATTTTATTCAGTTTTGTTCCATAAAGGTCTAAACGATACCCATTGACAAATTCCACTGAGCCATCAGGAAATTGAATATCAGTTAAAAAAAGTGTTTTTGTAAAATTATTAGCTTTTCTTTTATCTATAGAAAACTCATCAATAGGATTCGGATATAGCTGAGGACTTTGTTTATCAATTTCAACAAAACTTTCGGTTAACGATGGAACTGAAGGAAAATAATCTGTATTTAAACTGTAATTTCCTCCGAGATACAAGTGCTGCCAGTTTTTTTCATTAAGAATTTGTCCAAAAGATTTATAATTAAATTTAATTAATTCACCTTCCGGCGTTAAAATTTCACTTAGTAAGTAGGAATTATTAGTTAATACTCCGCTGCTATTAACTTCTATATCCTTAAAAGTGTAAACACATCCATCAGGGGCTGTAGCAACAATAACAGCATTTGTTTTATTATTTAGAGAATGTTTAAAAATTATACTATTGTTACTTAAGTCAATGCCATTTATAACAGAATTACAATAATCACCGCTTATAAATTTACCCGAGTAACTTCCCATATTATAGAGATATAAATCAGGTTCACTATCATAAGTTTCAAACATAAATTTGTTTAAAATATCAGCTGTTGTTCCTGTCTCCTTATCAAATACATATTTCCCGTTAATGAGCTGTCCTGATAAATTATTATCATCATATATACTATTTAGTTGATTTGCAGTCGGCAGATAACGATTCCAATACTTTGAATAACAATCTTCATCGTCTTTACCATTTATCTGATGGGTGATCGCTCCTCCGGCATTAAGTGACCATCCCAAACCAACCCAGCTTGCTTCTTCATTTACACGAATTCCGCCAGTGTGATATTTTAATGTTATTGGAATAGTTAAGCTTTTCAATTTTATTTCATAAAGAGGAAACGAAACATCTGCCGTACCATTAAAATTATTTACGGGAAATTCTATAAATTTATTTAAGGCTGCGGCATTAGGACTTTGAATCAGCTTGGGAATCAAATCCTGATAAGTGGGAATATTTTGTGCATTAACACAAAAAGAAGCAACCAATACTAAAAATAAAATAATTTTCTTATTCATAATAAATACAGTTATAATTGATATTATTATTCAAAAAAGTTTAAATAAATTAATTTTTTATTTTTCTTAACAATAATAATGAAAATATATTCAAAAACACAAAAACCAAATCATTTTTTTAATATTATAATTCTTATAATTGTTTTAGTGTTAATTATTTAAATCCAACAAGTATTAGAGCATTGTTTGTGTAAAATTCACACTTTTTGACATAAAAAAAATCCATTTACCAAATTAAGGTAAATGGATTTTTTTTATGGATTTAAGAAATTTATAAACCAGACAAGTAATTAATAGAAAGAGATTTTTCTCGTTGCTATACTGCCGTTTTCCAAAGTTGTTTTTATGATCAAAACCTGATTTCCTGACTGAAGATTAGAAATCTCGAATTCTGTATTTTCGATCTTTTTATGGTTATAAAGTCTTTTTCCTGAAATATCAAAAATCGACACTTCTTTTATAGATCCGTTATTGGAATTGAGTTTTATGTTTTTATCCTTTACAGACACATAAACACTACTGTCCTGATTTTCGAACTCATCAACACCTAAAACGGCTGTAGTATATTTTATTACAAAACGATCTAAGAAGGTTCCGGTTGAAGTGGTAAATTTATAATCTCCTGACTGTAAATTCTGCACGGTACCCGTAACTTTATCTTCTAAATAAACCGGATGATCTGTCAAAACACCATCGGCACGATCAATTGCAATAGTAAACTCTCCCTCAAGTGTAGATTTATATCCTAAAGGAACTTCATCTGATTCTGTAAATGGTAAAGCACGTCCCTGAATTACTAATTTCCGGCCTTCATTAATACTGTAAAAATCGATATAGATATTACTGTTAATAGTAACTCCGTCAAAGTTATGATCCCAGGAATTGGTTGCTCCTTCAATATATCCAATCAGTAATTGTTTAAAAGCCCCCTGATTGTTTTTTAAATTAAGCCAGATTCTGTGTTTTTCAAGATTTGTTTTATTGCTTTCACCTGATTTAAAAAACTGACTATTATTGCCTGCAACCCGCATTGAATTGGTAAAAACAGCATTTGCTGTTGTTCTGGATTTCACAAAGAAGGATTGTCCGGCAGCTATATACCCTAAAGGCGGACTTTGATTTCCGGGTGTTCCTGCGCCTTCTCCATCCATATTTCCAACCTCTGTGCTTCCCGTTAAATTATAAATGGCATAATCATCACTGGTATAATTATAAGTAGCATCCCCCGGAACAGCGCTGCTTGGAGGTGAATTATGAGTCCAGAAATATAAGGTTCCGTATAAATTAGCAGAATTATCTACAATAAACTCATCAGCATAAATTGCAGACGGATATGGATTTCCCAGTAAGTGATTTCTTTCGGCTGCCACTAACGGGACCGTTATGGTTCCGTTATTAGGAACTCCAGTCAGAGAACCACCATAAACTGCGGGACTGGTAATATCAAAATTCTGTGGACCTCTTATAATATATCCGTAACCCGGAGCCATTTCTGAAGTTCCGCCGTAGCTAAGCACCCAGCCTGAAACGGCATTATGGCTATAGTATTTATCTGCCAGTGTTGCAGGTGATAAATTATACATAGTAAAAGGAGGTGTTCTCACAATTGGTGATGACCAGTAAGTATAATCGTAACGACGTATAGGTGCAGTGTTACGCTTATAGGTTATATTACCCGTATTGGCCACATCATTAATCTGTAAAAGACTCGCATTGTTTTCAAAAGTTAATGTACCTCCATTATTACTTAGCGAATTTGTAATTGTTAGGGTATTATTAGAACTTACTGTTACATTAGCTCCCGGATCAACCACACAGGAGCAGCCGCTTAAATCTCCGCTCGTTACATAATTTCCGGAAAAACGAATAGCATCTGTCGCTATAGGCGGGCTTCCTTTTGACCAGCTTGTACCATTCCAGATATTGGTAACAGGAGCCTGAATTTCAATATTTATAGTGGGCAGAGACGGACATATAGAAATATCGTGTATAGTAAAAGTATAATTTCCCGGAGCTAAATTAGGTATCGTATAACTATTTCCTGAAGACGTATAAGTTTGTACTACCGTTCCGTTTTGCGTAATAGTCCAGTTAGGTGACGCCAGCAAACTGGTCAGTACCACACTTCCTGTTGGATTCACACAGGTTGGCTGTGTAATGACTCCAACAATTGGAGTAGATGGTTTTGGTTCTACATCAATTCTGGTTTCTATTGCAGGTTCTTCAGGACAGGTACCATTTTGTACGATAGCACGATAACTGGTACTGGTACTTAAGATTCCCGGTTGATAAGTATCTGCGGTATGAACTATGGGCTGCCAGACATAAGGTATTGCTTCGGCGTATTCCCATCTTACGATTGTTCCCGTATAATTATGCAGGGTTAACAGAGGACTTGGATCTCCACTGCAAATGTGAGTTCCGCCATTTACGACACCCCGATCTGTTTTGGTTACCGTTGTTGTATTACTGGCCGTAGAAACGGAGGAACATCCGGACGAAGTGTAACCTGCCGTAACAGTTTTAGTACCGGTTGTAAGCCATTGTAAAGTTACCGTATTACTGGCTGCATCTGTTCCTCCTGTGATAATGGTATAATCTACAGAAACAGTTCCCGGAACATTCCATATATAATTTGACTGCCCACTCTGTGTCGTATAAGTAACATTGGTATTGACGCAGACAGAAGCAGCTGGCTGGGTTGTAAAAGTGGGTACCGGAATTGGATTAATCGTAATTACAGCTGAACCGGAAGTAAAACCAGAACTTCGTACACAATTAGCATCAGTAACCGAAACTATCGAATAAGTGGTCGTGGCAGTAACCGGATTCGTAAAAGGAGAAAAAGGCGTACCACTTACAACACCTGAAGCAGTTCGGTTGGCACCGCCGTTTTCAGTATACACTATTGTATAAGGACCTGTGCCTGTTGTTGCCGTAAAAGTCAGCTGGCCTGTCCCGCTTACACAAAACGGACCATTGGCTGTTAAACTTCCCTGTGGTAATGGATTGACGGTAATCGTCGCTGAACCTGAAGTGAAACCGGAATTTCGTACGCAGTTGGCATCGGTAACCGAAACTATTGTATAAGTTGTAGTAACGGTAACCGTACTCGTAAACGGAGTAAAAGGCGTACCGCTCACAACACCCGAAGCAGTTTGGTTAGCGCCGCCGTTTTCAGTATACACTATCGTGTAAGGTCCTGTACCTGTTGTTGCCGTAAAAGTTAACTGACCTGTGCCTGTTACACAAAACGGACCATTGGCTGTTAAACTTCCCTGAGGTAAAGGATTAACGGTTATCGTCGCTGAACCTGAAGTAAATCCAGAACTTCTTATGCAGTTAGCATCGGTAACTGAAACTATCGAATAAGTCGTCGTAGCGCTAACGGGACTAGTAAACGGAGTAAAAGGCGTACCACTTACAACACCGCTTGCTGTTCGGTTGGCACCGCCGTTTTCAGTATACACTATTGTATAAGGACCTGTTCCTGTCGTTGCGGTAAAAGTCAGCTGGCCTGTCCCGCTTACACAAAACGGACCATTGGCTGTTAAACTTCCCTGCGGCAATGGATTTACTGTAATCGCAGCTGAGCCACCTGTAAAACCGGAACTTCGGGTACAGTTAGCATCGGTAACTGAAACTATCGAATAAGTCGTTGTAGCGGTAACCGTACTGGTAAAAGGAGTAAAAGGCGTACCGCTTACAACACCGCTTGCAGTTCGGTTAGGCCGCCGTTTTCAGTATACACTATCGTATAAGGTCCCGTGCCTGTCGTTGCCGTAAAAGTTAACTGACCTGTGCCTGTTACACAAAACGGACCATTGGCTGTTAAACTTCCCTGAGGTAAAGGGTTAACGGTTATCGTCGCTGAACCTGAAGTAAATCCAGAACTTCGGGTACAGTTAGCATCGGTAACCGAAACTATCGAATAAGTGGTCGTAGTGGTAACCGGACTAGTAAACGGAGTAAAAGGCGTGCCGCTCACAACACCGCTTGCAGTTCGGTTGACACCGCCGTTTTCAGTATACACGATCGTATAAGGTCCTGTACCTGTTGTTGCTGTAAAAGTCAGCTGACCAGCGCCGCTTACACAAAACGGACCATTGGCTGTTAAACTTCCCTGAGGTAAAGGGTTAACGGTTATTGTCGCTGAACCTGAAGTAAAACCGGAACTGCGGGTACAATGGGCATCGGTAACCGAAACTATAGCATAAGTTGTCGTAGCAGTAACCGTACTGGTAAACGGAGTAAAAGGCGTACCGCTCACAACACCGCTTGCAGTTCGGTTGGCACCGCCGTTTTCAGTATACACTATGGTATAAGGACCTGTGCCTGTTGTTGCCGTAAAAGTCAGCTGGCCTGTACCGCTTACACAAAACGGACCATTGGC
>NZ_JBMDKA010000056.1:0-14724 GCF_057809475.1 Flavobacterium sp. FG19
AAAACCAAAATAATAAATAACCAGTTTATTACATTACAAATGTCCGACATATATCGATCTTATGCTGTTAAGGTTTTGTTATTACTTTGTTGACCATACGTTAAGATTTGTAAAATCGCGGTTTTACGCTTTTTACAGTACTTTTGGCGATTTTATTTTTAAAAATTCAGTGTCGATTATTTTTGTCTGCCGATATGGTAAAGATATGTTTTTGGACCTGATAAAATGGCAAAAGGCAGCGGGCCGGAATATGATAAAAAATTAACAGCTGTATCAGAATCCTATTTTTCAAAGGATTAATAATGGTAAAAGAAAGCGTTTTTAAACTGTCTTTAATTTAAAACAAAAACAATCTGAAATGAACAGTTGCTAAGTGAGAAATTGAAGAAGAAGCAATAACGTTTTGGCAGACGAAAAAAATAACCCGACAGATTAAAACTGTCGGGTTTGTTATAATGTTCCGAAAAGAAAATTTTTTTAGTTTTAAGAAAAAACGACTGTTTTGTTACTGTAAACCATTGTTTTTCTTTCGGAATGCAGTTTAATAGCCCTGGCCAGTACAATGCGCTCTAAATCGCGCCCTTTCATAATAAAATCTTCAACAGAGTGAATATGCGAAACCCTCGCAATATCCTGTTCGATAATCGGGCCTTCATCCAGTTCTTCGGTTACGTAGTGACTGGTGGCTCCGATAATTTTAACACCGCGTTTAAAAGCAGAATGATACGGTTTAGCACCCGGAAATGCCGGTAAAAACGAATGGTGGATATTGATTATTCGGTTTTCATACAACGCAATTAAATTAGGCGTAATAATCTGCATATAGCGGGCTAAAACAATAAAATCAATATCGTATTTTTTTAACAGCTCAATTTGTCTGGCTTCGCCTTCTTCCTTATTGTCCTTAGTAAAAGGGACACAATGAAACGGGATATCAAAACGTTCCGCAACAGAACGCAGATCATTATGATTGCTGATGATCACCGGAATTTCAACATTGAGTTCCCCGGCACTGTATCTTCCTAAAATATCAAATAAACAGTGATCGTATTTCGATACAAACAAAGCCATTTTAGGTTTTTGTTCCTGATTGTATAAATCCCACGACATATTAAAGTCAGCAGCAAGGGTTTTGTCAAATTCTGCTTTTATATCGTCAAGGGTGGTCCTGTGATTAGCAAATTCACATTCCAGCCGCATAAAAAACACATTTTGTTCTACATCAACATGCTGGTCGATATAAGTAATATTTCCTTCTACTTTTGCGATAAAAGTAGTCACTGCGGCAATAATTCCTTTTTGGTCTTTACAGTGAATCAGAATGGTTATTTTTTGCATTTTGATTTTTTGATTTTTGATTAGTGGCGAAAGCGCAGAGTTTAGAATTAGAAAGGCAGCTTGGTACCTTTGCAGCTCTGTCCCTTTGAACCTGGGAAAAACTATTTTCCGTCCTGCATAGCAAAAACTTTTTGCAGTAAAGGCGTTGTTCTGGCGCTGATGTTGTTACGAATTTCTTTTTCTTCTACGGCGATCATTTTAAAAACACCTGTTAAAGCCTGATTGGTAGTATAATCAGTTAAATCAGGGTTTACTTTTTTTACTAACGGAATCGTATTGTATTTGTTAATGATTTTAGTCCAGACCACATCGGCACCTACTTTTTCGAATGAACTTTTAATTACCGGATTAAATTTTGCATATAAGGCACTTGTAGTACTGCCCTGAAGGTAAGAGGTAGCAGCACTGTCGTTTCCTAAAAGGATATTTTTAGCATCTGTAAAAGACATATTTTTTACTGCCGAAACAAAGATTGGGGTTGCTTCTTTTACAGCATCTTCTGCAGCACGGTTAAGCATTTTGATTCCCTCGTCGGCAAGAGAGCTAAGACCTACTTTTCGTAAAGTGGCATCCACTTTTTGCAATTCTTCCGGCATTAAAATTTTAACAGCTTCATTTTTATAAAAGCCATCAACAGCAGTTAGTTTACTCACTTGTTCTGTAATTCCTTTGTTAAGGGCTTCTTTTAATCCGGAAGCAATATCAACGCCTCCAACTCCTTGTGAAAGCTGAGGTAATTGATTTAAGGTCTGCTGCACCTGAGCGCAGGAGGTTAGTGAAAAGGTAACGGCTAATAATAAAATCTTTTTCATTGGTGGGGATTTGTTTAAGTTTCAAAAATACTACTTATTCAAAAACAAAGCCATAAATTTATTTCTGAACACGTAACATTTTGTTTCATAATTAACAATTGTAATAAGAATGGCTTTAAGGTTTCAGTAAATCTATTTCTTCGTCTGTTTTGTCAACGTATAAAGACATTTCACTGTATTTCCATTTTACTCTTTTCTGCCCCACAACAAAAAGAGTTCCTTTTCCTTTAGGACCTTTAAGTGGGATTTGAATATTACAATTTCCGGCAGTTTCGCCGCTTGTATGAATACTGCCCGAAATCATCCCGTCTGTTTCAAGGGGAGTTCCCAGTTTTTCAATAACTACTTTATTCTTCCCGGCAGCGGCAAACGAGGACTGAAAAGCATCAGATTCTTTCATTACCGCAGTAAGACCAAAGAAAATGGCGCCTATAAACAAACCAAAAAGAACCAGAAGTCCTAAGCATCCCGTTGGAACGAACCATTTCCAGTTTCTGTCCCACCAGTTTTTTCGGGGTTGATAATGATCATCGTGCATAAAAAAAAAGGTAGTTTTAAAAGTTGATATTACAGTTTGAAAGATATTTCTTTTTCTTTCAAAAGTAGTAAATCACACTCTAAAACTACCTTTCTCTTTGAGATAGATTTTCAGACAGACTGCAAAAAAATTATTTATCAATAATGGCAGTCACCGGATAAGATTCTTTAGTTAAATCAGCATCTTTTTGATACACATCCTGGAAGAAACCTACTTCTCCGTTTTCATTTACCAATGAAGTAAAGTAACAGATATAGATAGGTACTTTTTTAGACAGTTTAAAACTGTTTTCAGCTTTTCCGTCCATGGCTTTGTCTATTTTTTCTTTAGTCCATTCCGGATAATCTTTCAGCATCGCTACAGCCAGTTCTTTGGCCATTTTTACATTAATACAGCCATGACTGAAAGTTCTTTTTTCAAAATCGAATAAAGTTTTAGACGGTGTATCGTGCATGTAAATATCGTCAGGATTTGGGAACATAAATTTTACCAGTCCCAGAGAATTATTCGGTCCTGGTTTTTGTCTCACCTGTCCGTTTACGATTTCCATATTTTTTTCAGCCAGATAATTCGGGTCCGAAGCAATTTTAGATCGCAGCTCATTCTGAACAATACTTTGAGGAACCGTCCAGTAAGGACTGAAAACAATTCGGTCGATTTCTCCGTTAAAGATTTTAGTTTCGGTTAAAGGAGAACCCACAAATATGCTGGATGTTAATTCGACTTTTCCGTTTTTCACATAAATCAGTTCAAACGAAGGAACGTTTACCATAATATATTCATCGTTATTCACTAACTGTGGTGAGATCGAACGGATTCTTTCCATATTTAACAGCAGCGTTTTTACTTTGTCTGAAACCGGAATATTCATTTCCTTAATGTGTTCTTCTGCCAGGATATAATTTGGTTTAAAACCGTTACGGACTTTATATTTCATAACCCCGTCCATTAGTTCACGGTCATAAAAATCGCTTTTAGAATCCTGTTTTAGATCACCAAGTAAATACAAGCGTGTTCTAACCTGAGCAATAGTAGGCGAAGTTGCATCAGGACGCAGGTCTTTATAAGGAGTTTCGGCTATGATAGGTTTCCATTTACTCGATTTTTCCAGTTTTTTATACTGTTTTAAAGCATCCTGCAGTTTGTAATACTGGTCATAAAGATTTCCGTCGTCTTCTACTTTTGCAGCAGCTTCTTCAATAGTACTGTAATTAAGGAAGTCTTTCAGCAGAGCATCATAAGACAGTTTTTTCTTGTCGGAATTGCTTTTTTTAGCATATACAACATATAAAGAACTTAAGAGCATATCAGCATCGGTTCTGGAAAGCGTAGTTTCTGACGAATTATCAAAAAGCTGGTCTATTTCTTTTTGGTACGGAATAACCAGATCGTTTGTTTTTTTTGCTTTTTCATACAAAATAGTACCAAATTCGTTGATCTCGTTTTCATCGTACCAGATGCTTCCCAGAGATCGGTTTTTGTACAGTGACATGACATCAGATTTGTACTTTTTCAAATCAGAATACCTTCTGAAGAAATCATTAGAAATATTGTCTTTTGCATTTTCATCTGAAATACTGAAAAATGCCGGGTGGTTTGAAGTTTTTTTATATGATAGATTGTCATTCTCAATTTTGCTAAAAGAAGAAACAAAAAAACTCAAACCTAAAATTACGGTGAAAGAATAAAATGTTTTCATTTTTTTTAATTTTTACGTTATTACTTTTTCTGTAAGTCGTTGGTAAAAATTTGGGGCTTTTCTACACTGCTAAATTAATTTAGGAAGCCTTAAAACATGTTTTCTGATTTTATTTAAATGTTGCGAAATTGCCATGTCTTTAAGCTTTCTTTAACTATATCAGTTATTTACGTAATTTGTTACCCCTTTAGTTCACGAAATCGATTTATTTTTGTTAACATAAAGCTATAAGTATAAACAAATATTAAAATATTTTGTAAATTGCTCGCTTAAAATTATCATATTCATAAAATGGAACAGCAAATACCATATAATCCTAAAAATAAAGTAAGAATTGTCACAGCAGCATCGCTTTTTGACGGACATGATGCCGCCATTAATATTATGCGCCGTATCATACAGTCAACGGGAGTTGAGGTGATACATCTTGGTCACGACCGCAGTGTTGAAGAAGTCGTAAATACCGCCATTCAGGAAGATGCCAACGCCATTGCTATGACTTCTTATCAGGGAGGACACAATGAATACTTTAAATATATGTATGATCTGCTTCGCGAAAAAGGAGCCGGACATATTAAAATCTTCGGAGGCGGAGGCGGTGTAATTCTGCCAGCTGAAATCGAAGAATTGCATGAATATGGTATTACCAGAATTTATTCTCCGGACGACGGCCGTTCTCTGGGTTTACAGGGAATGATTAACGATTTAGTTCAGCGTGCCGATTTTCCTGTTGGAGATACATTAAACGGAGAAATCGATCATATCGAAAATAAAACGCCAACAGCCATTGCCCGTTTGATTTCGTCTGCAGAAAATTTCCCGGAAATTGCAAAATCAGCTTTTGATAAAATTCATGAAATTAATTCCAGTTCCAAAATTCCGGTTTTAGGAATTACAGGAACAGGCGGTGCCGGAAAATCTTCTTTGGTAGATGAACTGGTGCGCCGCTTTTTAATTGATTTCCCGGAAAAAACAATCGGATTGATTTCTGTCGATCCTTCTAAGAGAAAAACCGGAGGAGCACTTTTAGGAGACAGAATCCGTATGAATGCCATTAATAATCCTCGTGTATATATGCGTTCGCTGGCGACTCGTCAGTCGAATCTGGCTTTGTCTAAATATGTAGCTGAAGCAATTCAGGTTTTGAAAGCAGCCAAATACGATTTGATTATTCTGGAAACTTCCGGAATCGGACAATCTGATACGGAAATTATGGATCATTCTGATGTTTCTTTATATGTAATGACGCCAGAATTTGGAGCAGCGACACAATTGGAGAAAATTGACATGCTTGATTTTGCCGATTTAGTGGCGCTGAACAAATTTGATAAACGTGGCGCGCTTGATGCTTTGCGTGATGTAAAAAAACAATATCAGCGAAATCATGGTCTTTGGGATAAAAATCCGGACGAAATGCCGGTTTTCGGAACGATTGCTTCGCAGTTTAATGATCCGGGGATGAACACGCTGTATAAAGCGATTATGGATAAAGTGGCAGAAAAAACCGATTCAGATTTGAAATCGACTTTTGAAATCACTAAAGAAATGAGCGAGAAAATATTCGTGATTCCGCCGGGAAGAACCCGTTATTTATCTGAAATCGCCGAGAATAACAGAAGTTATGATGAAACGGCAATTGCACAGCAAAAAGTCGCTCAAAAATTATACGGAATTTTTAAAACCATAGAATCGGTTTCTGGAAAAGTTCCGCAAATCACAAAAGCAGGAATCGACGATTCGACTGTTTTAAATGGAGGTTTTCAGGAACACGACGAAAACAGAATCTTTTTAAATCTTTTGCTAAATCAGTTTGATAAAGTAAAAATGGATTTAGATCCGTATAACTGGGAAATCATTTTGAATTGGGCAGATAAAGTTGCCAAATACAAAAATCCGGTTTACTCGTTTAAAGTCCGTGATAAAGAAATCAAAATTGCAACACATTCTGAAAGTTTATCACATTTACAGATTCCTAAAATCGCACTGCCTAAATATGAAGGCTGGGGCGATATCCTAAGATGGAGTTTACAGGAAAATGTTCCTGGCGAATTTCCGTTTGCTTCAGGATTATATCCGTTTAAACGGGAAGGCGAAGATCCGTCGAGAATGTTTGCGGGTGAAGGCGGACCGGAAAGAACCAATAAACGTTTTCATTATGTAAGTGCGGGAATGCCTGCAAAACGTCTTTCGACCGCTTTTGACAGTGTGACTTTATACGGAAACGATCCTGATTTACGTCCCGATATTTACGGAAAAATCGGAAATGCCGGAGTTTCCATCTGCTGTCTGGACGATGCTAAGAAACTCTATTCCGGTTTCGATTTGGTTCATGCTTTGACTTCGGTAAGTATGACCATAAACGGGCCTGCGCCAATGTTGTTAGGTTTCTTTATGAATGCGGCCATCGATCAGCAATGTGAGTTGTACATTAAAGCCAACGAATTAGAAAAAGAAGTTGAAGCTAAAATCAACAAATTATATAAAGAAAAAGGAATTGAAAGACCGAAATACCAGGGCGATCTTCCAGACGGGAACAATGGTTTAGGATTAATGCTTCTGGGGGTTACGGGAGATCAGGTTTTACCTCAGGAAGTGTATAATGATATAAAAGCCAAGACCTTATCGCAAGTCCGCGGAACAGTTCAGGCCGATATTTTAAAAGAAGATCAGGCGCAGAATACCTGTATTTTCTCAACTGAATTTGCGTTACGATTAATGGGAGACGTTCAGGAATATTTTATCACTAAAAACGTTCGTAATTTCTATTCGGTTTCGATTTCAGGATATCATATTGCCGAGGCGGGAGCAAACCCAATTACGCAATTGGCATTTACACTTTCAAATGGTTTCACTTACGTGGAATATTATTTGAGCCGTGGCATGAATATCAACGATTTTGGCCCGAATTTATCGTTCTTCTTCTCAAACGGAGTAGATCCAGAATATTCAGTTATCGGTCGTGTGGCACGTAAGATTTGGGCAAAAGCCATGAAAAACAAATACGGAGCCAACGAAAGAGCACAAATGCTGAAATACCATATTCAGACTTCTGGACGTTCGTTACACGCACAGGAAATTGATTTTAATGATATTAGAACGACTTTACAAGCTTTGTATGCGATTTACGATAACTGTAATTCGCTTCATACAAACGCTTACGACGAAGCGATTACAACACCAACAGAAGAATCGGTGCGTAGAGCAATGGCGATTCAGTTGATTATTAATAAAGAATTAGGTTTAGCGAAAAATGAAAACCCAATTCAAGGTTCGTTCATCATCGAAGAATTAACTGATTTGGTAGAAGAAGCTGTTTTACAAGAATTCGACAGAATTACAGAAAGAGGCGGAGTTCTTGGTGCAATGGAAACGATGTACCAACGTTCTAAAATTCAGGAAGAAAGTTTGTATTACGAAACCTTAAAACACAACGGAGATTTCCCAATTGTGGGTGTAAATACTTTCTTGAGTTCAAAAGGTTCACCAACGGTAATTCCGGCTGAGGTTATTCGTGCTACCGAAGAAGAAAAACAATACCAGATTACAATGCTGGATAACCTGCATAATTTCCACGAAGCAAAAGTAAACGAACATTTAAATGCTTTACAGCAAGCGGCTATTAAAAACGAAAACTTATTCGATCATTTAATGGAAGCTACAAAGGTTTGTTCTTTAGGTCAGATTACTTCGGCGTTGTTTGAAGTTGGCGGGCAGTATAGGAGAAATATGTAAAGTTTAAAATCAGATAATTATAAAAACCGCATTTAGTTTATTTAGCTAAATGCGGTTTTTTTATTTAATACTAGTTACTTTTAGGTCCCGTAATCGCATGTGTCTTGGGTAAAATATTTTGGATATTATTATTGTTTGAGAAAGTAGTGTTTTATGAAAAAAGAACGAGATTCAAAAAAAATAAAGGCAATCTAAATTTCGATATAATTTAAAATCATGGAGGAAAAACTTAAAAAAATAATTGATAATATAGCTATTTCAGGATTTAAAAATCATGGTTACTTAAAGGATAATAATGTTTGTTATCTTTTAAAGAATGATGAAAACAGAATATTAAAATTGACAATTCGGCCTTCTGAAACAAATAGTGAAAATGACGAAATAATTTCCATTCATTTTAATATTAATTTTATAAAGGTTACCAAAATACTTAATAAGGCATTGGAGATAGAATATAGACCCGAGTTTCCTTATTGGGAGGAAAATGCCGAGACAATAATGATTGATAATGAGTTATTCAGTCAAATTAATAATGTTCCAAATAGGATATTATTAAAACATACTTTGACAGAAGATGATATTCTTGAATTTTATAATGAAATACAATTCACATACAATAAATTTTTAGAGCCATTTGTTGATTCATTTCCTAATTTAGAAAGTGTAAACACTGGGATAATCGAAAGAAAAAATTCCGATGAATGGCATCATCTTATACCAGGAGAAACTATATTTAAAGTTTTAGTAATAATGAAAATCTGTGGAAATGAAAATTATGACAGCTTTTTATCCGAATATAAATCAAATATTGAAAATGCGATTAATAACGGTAATTCAAGATATACTTCTTACTACAATAATCTAATTAAGATTACGGAATATCTTAATACCGATGACTATAAAAAGTTTTTATGAAAGAATATATTTATTCTTCCCAGCACGAGTGTCTCGCTCGTGAACGCAAAGTAATGTGCAAGCGAAACGAAATGAATAGTAGTTATAATATTAATATATTGGTACAAAAGTTTAATTATGAAAAAATGTATTTACTTATTTTTATTTGTTCAGTCACTCTTTTGTGTCGCTCAGGAACCGCCTGCGATTTTTAAATTAAAATATAGTTTGTTAGGGGTTGATTCTACTAATGTTGTTAATCAGATCAAAATTGATTCTCCTTCTTTAGAGTTCTATAAAAAATCAAAAAATAATTATTTAACAGACCAATACTGGGAAGAATACAAAGGGAGAATCCGAATCGATAATGAATTTCTTTATCTGTATATGGGAAATCCGTTTCCCAGAAAAAATGATGTCATTGTATTGAATATTTTTAGAACAGGAAAATCCACCATGACTATTTTTCTTAAAATAAACTTCGATTTAGATTACGGGGAGAAACTGTATTTAAAAGGTTTGAGTTTTGCTGAAGGTAATTATTTTATTGACTTATCAGATCCAAATGCAAAAAGTCTTTTCATTTCCTCTTCTGTTTATAAGGAAAAAGAAATTGATGTTAGTAATATTGAAGTTTATAAAACTGATATGAGACAGCTAAATAAAAGGATATAGTCGTTTATATTTTATGATTACTACCAACGTAAGAGTACACTGGCGAACTTAAAGTAATGCACGAGCGAGAAGCTCGCACCAACGAAACAAAAAAATCCTATTATCAAATATAACCCGTGGTTTCAACCACGGGTACACAACACGAGCAAGACAATATCACATTCCAGTAGTTGAAACCACGGGCTATGTTTATACCGTTTAAGAATGGCAAAAAAGAAAATCATTCCCCAATAATCTCGCTAACATCTCCCAAAAATTCCATTTCGGTTAAAGGGAACATCTGCAGTATGGTTTCCAGAATAAGACCTACGTTTATAGCATCGTTTTGTTTTTGAGGGTTTTGCCTGTCGTGGTCGAGAGCCAGAATGCACAATTTCAGCATATTGGTCATAATGCAGCCCAGTTCGTAATAATTAAAAACCTCGATTTTAAGAATATAGTTTTCCGATTCGGTATCCGAAGGCTGTAGTGTACGGAAATAACGGGCAGTTAAACTTTTAAGTTTTGCTAAAGTTTCGGTTTCTGTGGTTTTCATAAGGCTTGTATTTTGTTTAATTACTTTACAATTTGACTTTTATAAAAATTGTATAAGAAAAATTGTACTTTTGTTTGGTTTGGCGAAGGAAGAAATACATTGTATTTTACCAAACCGATTCTGCTGGTATCGTACTTGCTAAATAAGTTTGTTACCCGCAGAAGTTTTCACACTTAATTATTATCTTTGAATTATGAGCACAGTAACAAAACCAAATCATATAGGGCGAAAAATAAGCCGTATTCGTGAACTTCGTGACATGAAACAGGAAGCTTTGGCACAGGCTTTAGGAATAAGTCAGCAAACCATATCGGCTATTGAAAACAGTGAAACTATAGAAGAAGAAAGACTTTCTGAAATAGCAAAAGCTCTTGGTGTTACAGTTGAAGCAATTAAAAATTTTTCGGAAGACGGTATGATTAATTATTTCAATACTTTTAATGAATCAGTTTCAGGTAATAATTTTAATCATTATAATACCTGTACTTTCAATCCATTAGATAAATTGATGGAAACGGTAGAAGAAAATAAAAAGCTATACGAGCGACTGCTTCAATCGGAAAAAGACAAAATAGAATATTTAGAGAAACTGCTGAAAGAGAAATCGTAGTTTTACAAAAATAAAAGCATTCGCCAACACGGATGCTTTTATTCTTTAATGAAAAACTATATCACTGTTGAACATAGTATTAGAAAATAAAGGCATTCAAACCGATACTTTTTACCTACCGCCTTTTACTTTATACGAAGGTGAAATTATTGTTTTGTACCTCTATAACCGAAAAGAATCATACGATGCAGAATGGTATCTCAAAGATATTTTTTGCGGAACTGTAAAACACGAAAATGTAGTTTTGCACAGAAAACGGACGTTTGTAGATTTTTTTAGGGAATCCAACTTCAGGGACAGGTTTTTCCCTTCGACGGTTAACCGATTTCTCAAAAAAGATACTGATTTTACGAGTCTTTTTTTAGTGAAATTGTTTGAATCAAAATACATTACCCGCAAAACCAAAATACACAATCTGGGAGGCACCCAGCGAAAGCTGTTAAACTTATACAGCACATTTTTAAAAACAAACGATATCCTGTTTGATGTAGCCGGATTGGATGCTCAGGGTTCGGTAACGGCTTTTAAAATAGTGCAGGAAGTCGTAAAAAGTACTGGTTCGGCCATTATGCTGGCTCATTTTGCTGATGTACGGGAACACGCTTCAAAATACATTACGGTAGAATGGCACGAGGACAGTCTTCCGCTTCATAAAAGATTGGAAAATGATTTTTAAATAAATCGCTGAAAACAGGTATTTCTACTTTAAAGGGAGAATCTTTAATGACGTATTTTTGGTTTACAATCAAAAAATAAAAGTATGGAACCAGACTCTAACCAGTCCTTACAGGATTTAGGCCTAAAACTTGTGCCAGCTCAAACAAACATTGCCACTGCCGAAGGGGAAATACCCATTTCGTACTTAACCATAGGCGAGTCAGTTTTAGTATTTTCTGCTCAATTAGAGTCAGGAAAAATTACCCTGAAATCATCACAGGCTGAAATTAGTTATTACTCAAATTATCCAGCTAGTACCAATCTATTTCTTTCTGTTTTTATAACTACGAATGCTGCGGGTGTTAAAGGTGAATTTGTATGCAGCCCGCAGATGCCTTTCCTGTTGACAAATGGAAAATATATACAGGCTCAGAATTTAACAGCCGGACAACTGCTTACTGATCAAAACGGAAATCCTGTTGAGGTTGTTAGTTCTGGATTGAATGGTTATTTTAATGCTCTTAATGCTATTGGTGTTGGTAGCCCGTTCAAGTTTACCGGTCCTGATAATCACTTGATATCGGCTCAGGGATTAATAGTAGGGGATTATTTTTTTGAACAGAATTTTAATTCTTTACCAGCGGACTTAATAGCATAAAGGGGGCAAAATAAAAAAGCACCAGTATAACTGATGCTTTTTCATTCTTTTTCAGGGCAAAAAAAGTGGTTTTAACGACGAAATCCTGGACTATGGTTCACAGATTCGTCTAACTTAACTGTTTTTACCTTTTTGGCAGCAACTTTAATTTCGTGCTTCGCAACTTTGTCGTTTGCTTTAACTTCAAGAACATAAGTTCCGGCAGGAAAGCCTTCTAAACTGATTGTTTTTGAAATTTCCAATTTGTTTGCTGCAGATTCTCCCGCATAAAGTAAATTGTGATTTTCGTCGTAGATAGAAAATGATGATTTTTCAAAAGTGTCAAGAGTAAAGCTTACTACTTTACCATTTCCGGTTTGAATGTGTAAAATGTAATCGCCTTTTCCATCAATGGCGTAAGTAAAAATTGTTGCTAAAAAAAAGGCCGCAACTAACCCAGCTTTGGTAAATTTTGTCATGTTTTTTTTAAGTTTTATTACTAAATGTGGAACGTCCAAAACTACAAATACAAATTTAATTTTTAGCAAAAAAAAGATCTTTTTTAAGGTTTAAAATGCTGAATTAAAACTGTTTCGGAGTTTTATCTGCTCAATGTACGTAAATAAAGGGCTTACGGTTTTAACTTTTTTTATTTTTTTAATGGTTTCTAAACTAGTCTTTTACATTTATTAAGAATAATTTTTCAAAAAAAAATCAATTTTGGATTTTTATGTTAAATCAGGGCAAAAAAAAACAGCTCAATAACCACAAAGAGCTGTTTTTAAAACAATCACAGTTTTAACTTTACTAACTATCTAACCTCATTTTATACTTATGAGAAAGTATCACTTTTAGCGTGCTGCCACGCTTGTATTTTTAGCAGAAACTCCTGCTTTGTAAACCGATGATATTGCTTTTGAAGATAAAACAGTACTGTCATCAGTTATTTTAATTTCGTGTCTTACTTTTTTTACGTTGTCTTCAGCTTCTAAATAATAGGTTCCTTCGGGAAATTCTTCAAGGCTGAAAGTTCTCAGTATTCCGTCTTTACCTGAAGCGGTTTCAGAATAAATAAGTGATCCGTCTTTGTCATAAATAGTCAGGGTTGCTTTTTGCACTTTGTTTATCGCAAAAGTGATCAGCTTTCCGTTTGCTTTTATTACATGAAGATTAAAATCTCCATTTCCATCAATTGCATAGGTACTTCCTGTAAAAAGTACTGCACATACTAAACTCAATTTTAAAATCTTTTTCATAACTCTTAGTTTTAAATTATTAGTTTAATTCTCTGATGTAAAATTAGTTAAGGATTACAAAAAATATCTCTGCTCTGTTTTCCAATTTCGATGCTGTATTCTCATTTACGAAACCGTTATAGGTTAAAACTTGAATTATATTTATCTATTTTGTTAATTAGGTTGTTATTTTTTAATGTTTTGATGTTGTAATGATTTTACTGTTTTCTTACAATTTGATAATATCAGAACCTAAAAGACAGTGGTTTTGTAAAGCAGGTTTTATCAAAAAGTAAAACGCAAAAAAAAACAGCTCAATAACCACAAAGAGCTGTTTTTAAAACTTTCGTTTTTAAACTTTACTAACTATCTAACCTCATTTTTATACTGTATGCGAGTATAAATTTTAAAGTGCGCTGAGGATGCACTTTTATTTTTAGCAGAAATCTACTTAGTTAACTGATGTAGTGGCTTTTGAAGACAAAGCACAAGTTTTATCAGTAATAGTGATTTCGTGTCTTGCTTTTTTGAAGTTGTCTTCGATTTCTAAGAAATAAGTTCCGGCTGGGAATTCTTCTAAGCTGAAAGTTCTCAGGATACCTTCTTTACCGGCAGCATTCTCAGAGTAAATTAAATTGTTGTTTTTGTCGTAAATACTAATACTTGCTTTTTGAGTTTGGTTCAAAGCAAAAGTGATTATTTTTCCGCTGCTTTTTAATACGTGTAAATTAAAAGCATTGTTTCCGTCAATTGCATAAGTACTTAAACCTGACAAAAGTACTGCACATACTAAGCTCAATTTTAAATTCTTCATAACTGTTTTATTTTTAAGTGTTTTTATGTCTAATTCTCTGATGTAAAATTACTTTAGTTGTATTTGTTTTTTATCATCTGTATTTTCCAATTTCGATGCTATATTCTCATTTACGAAACCGTTATAGGTTAAAATTTGAATTATCTCTATCGTTTTAGTTAATTCAGTTGTTATTTTTCAAGGTTTTTAAGGTTTGCTGGTAAAAGGATTATGATGATTTATAATAAAAACCGGAAGCTTTAAATTGCCCTGGAAATTGCAGTTGAATTAAGGTGGATTATAATGTAATTTGATCTCTTGTTTCCCGTGGTTAAAACCACGGGTTATGTTTAAATGTGGTAATTAGCTATTGTAAATTTGGAGATGATAAACATAGCCAGCGGTTTCAACCGCTGGAACGTGTCGCATATCATCGTATCGTATATAATATTGTTGTTGATTTAGCTTTCGTTCCCCCGTGGTTGAAACCACGGGGTATATTTCAATGTGGTACCTAGTGGTTGTAAATTGCAAGGTGACAAACATAGCCAGCGGTTTGAACCGCTGGA
>NZ_JBMDKA010000057.1:0-13077 GCF_057809475.1 Flavobacterium sp. FG19
ACTGAAAAATATCAGAACTATAGAGTAAGAAACAAAAAAAAGGACTGCAAGTCCGGCCTTCAACTTATAATAAAGTCACAGAAGAAAAACTTTGCCTCTTTGTACCTCTGTACCTCTGAACCTCTAAAATAAACTCTGCCCCTTTGTACCTTTTTTTATCACTATTACAATACCAATTATAAAGCTTTTCTTAAAAACAAAGATAATCAGCAACTTAGGGGAAAATACCCTTTTTTATTGGCATTTTTTGTTTAATATTTGTAAACCTTTGATCAACAAAGGACTATTACCAGCCAACCAACTAAAACGAATTTATGAAGAAAACTTTACTATTATGCAGCTTCTTTGGAAGCTTTTTTTATTGCCAGGGGCAGTCGTATTTTGGTTTCAGAGACGATAATTACGCAGGAATTCAGGGAGTACTGTTTAATCCGTCGTCTATTGTAGATTCTAAGTACCGTGCGGATGTGACTATTTTCTCGGCCAGCGCAACCGGACAAAACGATTTGTACGGTATTAATTTAGCCGAAGTATTTGACGGAGGTTACGATCTGGATACGGATGCAAAGAAGACTTTTAAAACCAACAATCGGGGGAATTTTAATGTGGATATTCTGGGGCCGTCCTTTATGTTCAACATTACGCCGGAGCACAGTATTGGTGTTTTCAGCCGTGTACGCAGTGTAACCAATCTTACCGGAATTAACGGAGAGCTTGTTAACGAGCTAAACAAGGATCTCGACGTTTCGAACAGTTTTATGTTTTCGGGCGGAAACCCAAATGGTGTTACAAATTCCTGGGCCGAAATTGGGGCCAGTTACGGAACTGTTTTGTTTGATCGTGACGACCATTTTATTAAAGGCGGTATCACCGTAAAATATTTAATGGCAGGAGTAAACGGTTACATTAACGGAACGGACTTAAATGTGGCCTTCAATAAAAATGAAGCCGATCCTGCTATGAGTCAGTATTACTCAACAGGAACGCTGAGAACCGCTGCGAGTTACGATTATGAAAATGATAAAGACCCAAAGTTTGATATGGGTTCTGCCGGTGTGGGTGTCGATTTGGGTTTTACGTATGAATACCGCACCAACTGCCACACCTGTCTGGGAAACCGTTATAAGCTGAAAGCAGCCGTTGCTGTAACAGATATTGGAAAATTAAATTACAAAGATATGGTAGAGAATACCTATAATCTGACCGGAAGTGTCACTCAGGACGACATTGACAATGCAGATGATATTTTTGAATTCTTTGATGCCAATTATACCAAAACAGCCACCAGAAAAGGAGTAAAGGCCAATTTGCCAACAGCGCTGCACACCAATTTTGACTGGAATATTGATAACAAATTTTATCTGAACCTCAGTACTGATTTCAGTCTGGTAGATGCTAAAAAGGTAAACGGAACTGCTATTGCCAATTCGGTTACTTTTACACCCCGCTACGAAACCAGACAGTTTAGTTTTTATGTTCCGGTAACGTATATGGAATACAGCGGTACGCAGATAGGGGCAGGATTCAGGGCCGGACCTTTGTTTGTAGGATCAGGTACGCTTTTCTCTACTTTGTTTTCTAATAACACTCAGGGAGCCAATGTATATGTAGGTTTAAAACTGCCTATTTATCAAAATTATAATTAAGGTTCTGAGGTGCTAAGGAACTAAGGCGCTAAGGTTTTTAGTAAAAAGAAAAGAGACTTTTTCACTGGTGTGAAAAAGTCTCTTTTTTTGATTTTTTGCAAAGGTATTTGATACGGGGTAATACTATTCAGTAAGCCTATTTATTAACTGAGCCATTTAGCCGCTTAGTTTAAAAAAAAAGAAAAGAGACTCTTTTACTGGTGTAAAAAAGTCTCTTTTTTGGTTCTAAATATTTGCACTAAACTACTTTAAGAAAAAAACTTAGATTCTTAGAATCTCAGCGTCTTAGTACCTTAGCACCTCAGAACCTTAAAAATATAGTGAAGTATTAACCGTTTAATCGTTTGTTGTAACTGAAACGTATAAGCGGGTTAGATACCGAAAAATACTCTCGTGTATTCAAAACATTTATATAGGTTAGAGTACATGTATACACCGTTTTTTAATACTATGTGGCTTAATTTTTCCATAACGTTTAAAATTTTATGTTCAACAATTTACTCTCTACGATGGTTCATAGGATGATGATGCTTCGTCATCTGAAGTATCATGCGGGGATTCGGCAGGTTTTGAAACCAGATTGGTTACGATAAGCTGAACGATAGATCCCAAAATGCCTTTAAACATCGAATCGCCTTTTCCAACGATAAAACGTTTGGCCAGATAACCAATCGCAATACTGATAGCCGATTGTGCCAGATGGCTTTTAAAACCAACCGTTTCGTTGATTTCTTCGACCGTGTTTCGGATCAGGTTAATGGGTTTCAGGTTTTCTTTAAGATCGTCGATATGGTCTTTTATCGCACACCATTCTTCGTCCTGACGGTTTTCTAATAGTTTTATTCTCTGATTTAATTCATCAATTGTATAAATAGGCTCCATAATAGTCTGGTTTAGTCATTAATTGGTTTTAAATCAGTTTTTATTTCTCTTTTAGAATGCTCGAAACAATCGAGTTTCCAATTGGGGTTTTAATCAGCTTGTGATGCGTTTTGTGCAGTATAATGGCCACTATCAGATAGAAAAAGGACATAATAAAAAAGCCGAAATAATATTCCCCCAGTTCTTTGCCAATCCATAAACTCAAACCTACATTCAGAAACAGGGTAAAAAATGCAACAACTACGCCAACCGCCATCTTTGATGCCAATGATGACACACCATCGGCCACTGAACATACTGTTTTAAGTTTTAGTAATTCTAAGCTTGTTTTAGTATAATTTTCAGCTTTTTCGTAAAGATTCAGATCCTCGTTTGTTGTTGCATTTGGTTCCATGATATAGATATTTATGGTTTGAAAAAATCACTTGTATTTAGTAGTTCGATTTCGCCGTTTTTACTTCATCTTTTACAGCGTTGAAATCTTCTTTTACCTGATTGAATTTTGCTTTTCCTTCTTCAATGATTTCTTTACCGTTTGAAGAGATTGTGTTTACAATACCATCAAATTTTGATTTTAAATTATCGCTGTAATCTTTCGATTTATCTTTGATTTTTTTTCTGGTGTTTGAACCTTTGTCCGGAGCAAATAAAACTCCTAATAATGCTCCTGCTGCAGCGGCAGCTGCGAATCCTAAAATTGTGCTAGATGCTTTCATAATATTTGATTTTTAATAGATTAATATATTTATTTAATGTTGATTAAAGTTTAAATTTCCCGTCCTTTGATCAGTCTCAGCAGGATCGCAATAATGGCAATTACCAGCAGGATATGGATGATGTTTCCAAAACTGTAAACAAAGAAACCGAGTGCCCATAGTATAACCAGTATTACCGCTACGGTATATAATAAATTTGACATGGCTTTTTATTTAAGAGGTTAGTAATGAAGTTATTTTTTCTTAATTCAGCTTATACGAAAGGTATAAAGTTAAGTTGCTGTTTTTGGCATCCGGAACAGTATAGGTAGTTCCGGCAACAGTTCTTTCTTTTCCAACAGTAGTAAGACCGTAGTTGTAACGAACTCCAATACTGATCGGGTTAAAATCGAAACCTAAACCGGCAGCAATACCAGCATCAAATTTGTTCAAATCGTCTCTGTCGATGTCCTGATCAAACTCAACATCTCCTTCTCCTTTTATTTTAGAACTTACCAGGTAGGAAGCATATCCACCGGCATGAATATTAAAGTTTTTAGTAATGTTAACTCTTACTAAAAGAGGAACTTCGATATAATTTAATTTGAATTTAGTCGATCCGCTGGCAAGAGCGTTGTTGTATTCAAATTCAGCACCCTTTGTTGTAAATAAGATCTCAGGCTGAATAGCAACAAAATCTGAAACAGGCAGTGTCGCGTATAAACCGGCATTAAAGCCGTATAAAATATTATTGTCGTCTACATCATCACCGCTTCCGTACAGGTTAGACATATTAAATCCTCCTTTTACACCAAACTCTGTGTTTACATTATTGTCCTGAGCGTGCAGCATTCCAAATGAAGCTGAAATAAAAAGGGTTAAGGCGCATAAAAAATTAGTTCGCATTTTCATAATAAAATAATTTAGTTAGTAATTTGGGCTTTTAAATAATTGTTTCTTCTAATTTTCTTTGATCTTAGTTTCGGTTTCCCTTAAAAGATCGTATTGTTCAGGCAGGTATTTCAATACTAATTTTAAAATTATTTTATCGTTGGTTTCTTTTGAAACGGTTTCCAGTAACTTAATCTGCTCTTCCAGACATTCTTTCATAGAGTTTAAATACACCTTGTTGAAATTGGATGGATTGGCGGTAATGAGTTCGTAAGTATCGCTTCTGTGGGCTGCATTTATTTCAGAAATGATAACCAGTCTTCTGTTGGCCAATTCTGTAATATCCTGCAGCAGCTGATTTTGATGCCTTTCGATTTTTTTACCTAAAATCACTACTGAACGCTCTGAACTTTTTTGTTGTGCAATCTGACTTTTAGAAATAATCGTTTTACCAATATTAGCCGTTTCAATAAAAAAGAAAACTTCGGTCTCTTCTTTTTCATTTTTAGCAAAAGTTTCATTTTTTTTATAGGTGCTTTCTATTGAATTATTTTTTTTGCATCCTGTAATGCTCATGATAATTAATAAAAAAAGTACTTTAAAAAAGATAACTTTTGATACGGGTATTGTTTTCATTTTTACTTCCTCAAGGATTACATTACAAAGATGCTAACGAATACGGCGATTTGCCTTACAGCATAAAAAAGAAACGTTATATAATTCCCATAAAGAATTTATATAACGTTTAAGATATGAGTGTTTTAAGGCTCTGACAGCGCTTAATCAGGAAGAAATACGGTAAATACAGAGCCTTTGTCCGGCTCGCTTTCGGCCATAATATAGCCTTTATGGTTGTCTGTGATTTTCTTACAAATGGCCAGCCCGATTCCTGTTCCCGGATAATCCGTTTTAGAATGCAGACGCTGGAATAAAATAAAAATAGTTTCCTTAAACTGAGGGTCAAATCCCATTCCGTTATCTGTAAACGTAATTTTATGGTATTTTTTAATATTCTGATCCAGTATTTCAGGATAATCTTCTGCGTTTACTTTTGAAGCTTCAATTGTAATAGAAGGTACTCCGTTGGGTTTGCTGTATTTTAATGAATTTCCGATCAGATTAATAAAAAGCTGTTCGATCTGATACGGAATAACCGAAAGCCTTGGCAGTTTATTGGCTACAATAACAGCGCTTTTTTCATCAATTATTTCGGTTAGTTCAGACTCGGCATTTTGAAGCAGTTCGTTCAGATTGGTTTTAATGAACTCTTTTTTCGTAGTGTTGGTTCTCGAAAATAAAAGAAGATCATCAATCAGTACACGCATTCTTTTGGCCGAAACCTCAATTTTAGAAAGATAATCTCTCGCGCTTTGCGACATGACCGATTTGTCAGCATCAGAAACCCTCGAAATAAAAGTCTGTATTTTACGAAGAGGTTCCTGCAGGTCATGACTTGCTACATGGTTAAAGGAAGCCAGCTCTTTATTACTTTTTTCGAGCTGTCTGTTACGTTCTTGTAATTCAATGTTTAACAGATGCTCATCGGTAATGTCAAAATTAATTCCAAGCAAAATTTTACTTCCATGCTGATCGGTCAGTAATTTTCCGGTCGATTTAAAGTAACGTACTTCATGGCTTGGCAGCAGGATTTTGTAATACACAAACGGCAGCTGTTTGTCTTTTAAGATGCCTTCAATAGAATTAGAGACCGTTTCTTTATCATCAGGATGCACGAAACTTAAGAAAGTTTCTTTTTTAGGAACAAAAGCTCCCGGTTCATATCCTAATAAACGATACTGATTGTCTGAATAATCAATATGGTTGGTATCGAGGTCCCATTGCCAGGTGCTGAATTTACCAATTACCTCAGATTCGGCAATTAAACCGTTTGAAATTAAAAGCTTTTTGTTGTAGACTTTTAATTTCTGAAAATCTTTACTGATTTGTCTGTACGATAAAAGAATAAAAAACAAGGCTGTCAGGAACAGCGAAATAGAAAACAGCGGACTTAAAGAGATCTCGGCATCATAAATTTTAAGCCGGTTTTTAAGATACGTTTTTTCGATGTCGTTCATTTCGTCTACTTTAAAACGAATGTTCTCCATCAGGATTCGCCCCCCAAACATATGATTGTCGAGTTTTCGTTTGTCATATGTTTTGGGATCGCTGTATTTTAGGCAGTTTTCAAAAGAAACAAAACGCTGTATAATAAGTTTAAACAGCTTTCGAAGATTTTCCTGCTGTTTCGGATTATCAGCAGTTAATTTTTTTAACGTAATAAATGAAGTGTTTACCTTGTCGCGCGAGTAAATATAAGGCGTTAAAAAACGGGCATTACGGGTAATAATATACCCGCGCTGACCGGTTTCGGCATCCTTAATAGCTGACATTAACCGTTCTAACTGAATGTTTATTTCATACGTATGCATAACCAGTTTACTGGACTCGTTCAGGTCCTGGTTATGTTTGTAAGCAATAGAAGAAAGAAATAACAGAATGAAAACTGCGATTACAAAAATAACTCTCAAAGAGTTTGAAGAATTAAAATTTGGTATCCATTTCATTGGTATACTATTATTTTATTTTAGTCGCAGCAAGAAATTATCACGATTTAACCCTGAGGTATGATAGTGCCAGTTTACGGTCACGACTTCATTAATTATTTTTTTCAGCGTGTTAAAATCGCTTGGTTTTTTAATATAAATATTGGCGCCCTGAATAAAGGTGTCTTCAATGTCTTCTTCAGAAGAAGAAGTAGAGTAGATCGCGATAATGATATCTTTAAGGTGTTCTGTTTTTTTAATTTCAATTAAACATTCCTTACCCGTTTTTTTAGGCATATTTAAATCCAGAAACAAAATATCCGGAAGCTTATTTGAAGTATCCATTAAATGGTCCATAAGCTGCATTCCGTCGTGAACAAATTCAACATTTGTCTGTATTTTGATTTCTTCAAAAGCATCTTTAAAAAAAAGACGATCGTCTTCATCATCATCCGCCAGTAAAATATTTAATGCGTTTTTCTGCATTTTAGTGTGGTATTTGGGTTTTTATTTTAGATTTTCTCTGCGTTTCTTGATTATCCTCTGAAAGGCCGAAGGTGTAATTCCGGTCGTGTTTTTAAATTGTGTGCTCAAATGCGCCACACTGGAATAATTTAACAGGAAGGCGATTTCGGTTAAGCTCATCTCATTAATGATAATCAATTGTTTTGCCCTTTCAATTTTTTGTAAAATGATGAAGTTTTCTATAGACGAATAGGTCACTTCTGAGAAAACATTCGATAAATAACCATAACTGTGATTTAGTTTTTCAGCCAGGAAAACAGAACTTTTATAATTGTTGCTGTCTTCCATAAAAACAAGCTCAATTATAGCATCTTTTATCTTCTGCACTAAAACACTTTTCTGGTTTTCAACAACTTCAAAACCATGAGGGGTTAAATTATTTTTTAAAGCTTCGAGTGCATCCGCATCCAGATTGTCATCAATTTCTATCTCACCAAATCCCAAAGTAGTAAAATTGATATTTTGCTGCTCAAGGTTTTGTTTGAGATAAAGCGAACAAATGGTATTAATGTCGAACTTTATAAATAGTTTCATTTTAGAAAAAAATTTGGTTAAAGATAAATAAATTATTCGTGGTTACCGCGTTTAATGTTTTATAAGAATCAATAAACAGTGATAAAAATCAATAAAAGCCTCAAAAAAATACCGTCTAATACATTTATTACTAGACGGTATTTCCTGATTGAGTAATCAAGGATTACAAATCTGACAGAATTTTATGAAATTCTTCCTTCGTTTTTCCCAGTTTTTGCTGAAGCTTTCCGTACATTTCGTCTTCTTTGCCTTCAGCAAACATTAAATCATCATCTGTCAGCTCAGCATATTTTTGCTTCAGCTTTCCTTTTAACTCATTCCAGTTTCCTTTTATCTCTGTCGTATTCATGATCAATTTGTTTTATAATTTGTTACCGTAAAATTGCAAATTATCAGCTTTATCGGTGTTACAAAAATTTTGATCCCTTTTGTATAATTCACATTTCGTGTTTTTTTCAGCTTTGATAACGGCGTAAAACCCAGGCCATTTTTTCATGTTCCTGCAGCAGGCCCGTAACAAAATCAGCCGATCCGGCATCATGGGTCTCATTTTCAAAAACCGGAATATAATCTCTGAACTCCGTTACCAGCTGTTCGTGGTTTTCCAGAAGTTCTTCCAGCATATGTTTTTGTGAAGTATATTCTTTTGGCGATTCTTTCAGGGTAGAGTTCTCAATAAATTCCTTCATCGTGCCTATTGTTTTTTCACCCAGCTGGCTTATTCTTTCAGCGACTTCATCGATCTGCGCCTCCAGAATGCGATATTGTTCTTCAAACAATTTATGCAGTTCCATAAAACTGTTTCCTGAAATGTTCCAGTGAAACTTTCGGGTTTTTACATACAGTGTCATTTCGTTAGATAAAATCGTAGCTAATATAGTAGAGCTCTTTTTAAGATTTGCGTTGGATATTCCGATGTTTGGACTCATAATGGTCTGATTTTAGGGTTTGTTTCAAAATTAAAAAACAAGTGCACGCTCTTTTTTACATAATTAACGAAAGATGTTACATCAATTCAATGTTTTGATAACATTTTAGTGATTTGAATATTGTAGTTTTGCCGCTGTTAAAACTTAAACCCCTATTATTAATGAAGAAAAACTTACTTATCGTATTTATTTTTATTGCCTCTCTAAAAGCCGGTGCACAGTCTTATCTGGGTTATTTTCATGATAATTATGCTGGTGTTCAGAGTGTACTTTTTAATCCGGCCTCTATCGCCGATTCCCGATTTAAAACTGATATTAACTTATTCTCGATCAGTGGTTCTGTTCAGAATGATTTATACGGGGTTAAACTTTTTGATGTTTACAAAGACGGATATGACTTTGACAGGCAGTCTGTAATGACGCCAAAAAATGCTAACAACGGACTGGCCAATTTTGATATCATGGGGCCGTCGTTTATGTTTAATATTGCTCCTAAACACACTTTGGCTGTATTTACCAGAGCAAGATCTATTGCCAATGTAAACAAGATCAACGGATTTCTGGTAGATCAGGTTAAAGACGGGTTGGACCAGTCAAGCAATTTTAATTACAACTTAGGCAGTCCAAACGGTTCTGCAAATGCCTGGGGAGAACTTGGTATTTCATATGCCGCTGTTTTATATCAAAACAATCAGCACTTTTTAAAAGGAGGTTTAACTGCCAAATACCTGCAGGGAGGAGCTAATGCCTATGTGCAGGGAAAAGACGTGAGTGTTGCTTTTATTGAAAACACAGCCAATCCGCAGGACGGAAGATTAATTTCTACTGGAGAAATTACAGTAGGAGGAAGTCAGGACTGGGAAAACAATGAAGAATATGATTTTGATGCCAAATCGCGTGGTTTTGGTTTCGATTTCGGATTGGTGTACGAATGGCGTCCGGATTACGATCAGTACGATTTAAGAAATGCAGGACCGGCTGATAATAATTTCAGGGACCTGAACAAGTATAAATTACGTTTTGGATTGTCTGTAACAGATATAGGTTCTATTAACTACAAAAACTCAAAAATAGATACCTATAATGTAAACGGAATGATAACACAGCAGATGATTGATGATGCTGATAATTTGTATGATTTCCTTAACGAGCATTACACCAAAATTTCGTCTTCAAAAGGCGTAAAAACCAATCTGCCAACTGCCATTCATGCTGATGTAGACTGGAATATGTACCGAAAATTCTATCTGAACCTTAACGGAGACATCAGTATGGTGTCTGATAACAAATTAAATTCATACGGAATTGCCGACAGAGTAACCTTAACACCTCGTTACGAAAGCAGATGGTTTAGTTTTTATGTACCTGTATCTTACATGGAATACAGCGGAATGCAGGTTGGATCAGGTCTGCGTTTAGGTGTTTTCTTCATTGGTTCCGGTTCTGTGGTCAGCAATTTGATTTCTAAAGAATCAAAAGGAGCTGATTTTTATTTAGGCATGAAAATTCCGGTATATGAAAAACAGTTTAAAGATACAGACGGTGACGGTATTATTGATAAAGAAGATGCCTGCAGAAAAGTAGCAGGTCCGGCTGCCAATAACGGCTGTCCATGGCCGGATACGGATCAGGACGGTGTTCTGGATAAAGACGATGCCTGCCCGGATACAAAAGGACCAAAAGAAAACAAAGGCTGTCCGTGGAAAGATTCAGACGGAGATACCTTACTTGATAATGTAGATGCGTGTCCGGCAATAGCAGGTCCGGTAGAGAACAAAGGCTGTCCATGGCCGGATACTGACGGAGATGGTATTTTAGACAAAGACGATGCCTGCCCGAATCAAGCCGGAAAGATAGAAAACAAAGGCTGTCCGGATCTGGATGCAGACAAAGACGGTGTTCTGGATAAAGATGACGACTGCCCGCTGGTTGCAGGACCTGCCGATAATAAAGGCTGTCCAAAAGTAACCAAAGAAACGCTGGCACAGTTAAAAGTAGAAGCCAAATCTATTTTCTTTACAACCGGAAAAGCCACTTTGGACGATGCCAAAAAAGGGGAAACTTCAGGCCGACTGGACGCGATTAAGGAAATCCTGAAAAACTATCCAAATGCTAAATTTGCCATTAACGGACATACAGATAACGTAGGAAACGCCAAAGCCAACCAGAAGTTATCTGAGGCCAGAGCCAAAGTCGTAATGGATCTTTTGATCGAAAAAGGAGTAAATCCGGCTAATTTAATATCAAAAGGATACGGAGCTTCAAAACCGGTTAAATCAAACAAAACAGCGGCAGGAAGAGCCGAAAACAGAAGAACTGAGATTGTTTATTTAGGCAATTTATAGCCCTCACTGAATATATAAGCGAAAAGCCATTCTTTATTGAATGGCTTTTTTTATTTTTGCATACTTTTTAAAAGAACGGTTTCTTTGAATAAAAGGCCTAAAAAAATACTATGACAACACAACAGCTACACGAACAGATTCTTAAGAAAAAATCCTTTTTATGCGTTGGTTTAGATCCTGATCTGACCAAAATTCCGCCTCATTTATTAGAAACAGAAGATCCTATTTTTGAATTTAATAAAGCGGTAATTGATGCTACTCATGATCTTACGGTAGGATATAAACCTAATACGGCTTTTTTTGAAGCGTACGGAATAAAAGGATGGATGTCTCTGCAGAAAACAATCAATTATATCAACGAAAAACATCCTGATATTTTTACTATTGCCGATGCAAAACGAGGTGATATCGGAAATACTTCGAGTATGTATGCCAAAGCATTTTTTGAAGATCTGAATTTTGACAGTGTCACCGTGGCTCCGTATATGGGGAAAGATTCTGTAGAACCGTTTCTGGCTTTTGAAAATAAACATACCATCATGCTGGCTTTAACCTCAAATGAAGGTGCTTTTGATTTTCAGACTTTAAATGCTAACGGAAAGGAATTGTACAAACAAGTTCTGGAAACATCTAAAACCTGGAAAAACAGCGAAAATTTAATGTATGTGGTAGGCGCAACCAAAGCTGAATATTTTGCTGATATCAGAAAAATTGTTCCGGATAGTTTTTTACTGGTTCCGGGAATTGGGGCTCAGGGAGGCAGTCTGTCTGAAGTATGTAAGTACGGAATGAACGATAAAATAGGTTTACTGGTAAACTCAGCCAGAGCGATTATATACGCTTCAAAAGGAACTGATTTTGCCGAGAAGGCCAGAGAAGAAGCTTTGAGAGTACAGCAGGAAATGGAAGAGATTATAGCTAATAGATAGAGTTTTCAGTCTCAGTTTTCAGTCACAGTGTATACAGAGACTGAAAACTGAGACTGAAAACTGAATACCGTGACGGATAACTATGAAACAATTAAAAGACCAGTTAGGAACTCTTCATTCTTTTGAGACGGCTCCTAAACGTATTATTTCGCTGGTTCCTTCTCAAACAGAATTATTGTACGATTTAGGTTTAGAAGAAAAAATAATAGGAATAACGAAGTTTTGTGTGCATCCGTTTCATTTTAAATCCACCAAAAAGATTGCAGGCGGTACCAAGAAGATTCATTTTGAAAAAATAAAGCTTCTGGAACCGGACATCATCATTTGCAACAAAGAAGAAAACACTGAAGAAATTGTAAAACAATTACAGGAGATTTGTCCGGTCTGGGTAACGAATATTGTCTCTGTTGAAGATAATTTCCGGATGATTTCTGATTTCGGACAATTGTTTAACTGCAGGACTGAGGCACAGAAATGGAATGACAAACTGACTTTTGCTTTAAACGATTTTAAAAAGTACATTCAGGATATCCCGGAAAAGAAAGCGGCGTATTTTATCTGGAAAAATCCATATATGGCAGCAGGAAAGGATACCTATATAAATGAATTACTGAAGCTGAACCATTTTAAAAATATCTATGAAGATAAAGGACGTTATCCTGAAATCGAATTAAAGAAAATGCGTTTAGAAGGCGATCCTGATCTCGTTTTTCTTTCTTCTGAACCCTATCCTTTTAAAGAAGAAGATGCTTTTGAAATTGGCAGGTTTACCCATCACGCCAAAACCATTTTTGTAGACGGCGAAATGTTTTCCTGGCACGGAAGCCGGTTATTAAAAGCTTTTGCTTATTTTAAACTTTTACAGGAACGTTTAAAGACGTAAGATACAATTTTTTGAAATTTCAAAATTCAAATTCCAAAATCCAAACTCTGTCTAAAATTGGAAATTGGAATTTTCTTTATTGGAATTTCATTTGATTTTTTTTGAATTTAACCTATAAAAATAATGCCGGCATCTTATGGACGCCGGCATTGTTTTAACTAACCAAAACCAAAATAATAAATAACCAGTTTATTACATTACAAATGTCCGACATATATCAATCTTATGCTGTTAAGATCTTGTTATTACTTTGTTGGATATTAGTTAATGTCTTA
>NZ_JBMDKA010000058.1:0-12751 GCF_057809475.1 Flavobacterium sp. FG19
AATAAGTATAATCATAACGGTCTATTGAGGCTGTATTACGGTTGTAAGTAATATTACCTGTATTAGTAACTCCATTTGTGGTTTGTATTAAACTGGCGTTGTTTTCAAATGTTAAAGAACCTCCCGTATTTACTGTTAAACCATTGGTAAGCCTTAAAGTTCGACCTGAAGGGACTGTTATATGGACCCCATTATTTACAGTACAGGAACAAAGGTCTAAATCTGCACTTACAGAATAAGCTCCGGAAAAAACACCGCTTTTAGTAGTGCTTGGAGTTCCGTTCGACCAGGCTGTGCCATCCCAGGTCGTTGAGGACTGGTTGGTGACAGCTGCACTTAAACTGGCAGGCGATTTACAGCCCGTGCTATTAGTTACCCTGAAAGTATAACTTCCTGCAGCCAGACCTGTAATGGTTGTGCTGGAACCTGAACCACTGGTTATAACAGCTCCCGGGCTTCTTTCCAGAGACCAGCTTCCTGAAGAAGGCAGTCCTGTTAAAATAACAGCTCCTAAAGCAGTACAAGTAGTATTAGTGATCGTTCCTATTACCGGAGGTGCCAGTAAGTCGATTGATGTTGAAATATTATCGGTATAAGTATGACCAGAAATGTCTTCTACAACATTTAATGAAGGATCCGTTCCTGTAACTCTGGCCGAATTAGTAACCCTTCCGGATGTAACATCTGCAGTGGTTATAGTATAGGTTCCGGTTAATGTAGCGGTTGCTCCGGCAGTCAAACTGGCAATAGGATTTCCGGTTATAGTTACACCAGGCATAGGATCTGTTACACGAACATCTGTAAGGGGAACTTCTCCCGTGTTCTTTACATCAAAAGTATAAGTGATTACATCTCCTACTTTTCCACAAGAAGGCATAGACGCTGTTTTTATAAGGCCTAACTCAGCTATCTTTAGGGAATTCGTATTAAAAGCAATAAAAGCACAGTCTGAGTTACCCGAAAAAGTAACCACAAAACGATCCACTTGCGAAGCGTTTGAAGAAGTAATTCCAAACTGGCTCGTTTCAATAGCAAGCATTCTGATATTTCGGGTAGAGGCCGGAGTAAAAGCATACGTTCCGTTCATTTTGAACAAATCAAGACTATACGTCCCGATTACATCTACTGCATCAAATTTAATAGAAAGTTCAGTTCCTACTGTGGTGCCAGAGGCATCCACAAATTTGAAAGTATCCGGAGTTCCGCCGGGATCCGCAACCTGAGTCACAATAATATCAGGAATTCCATCGCCCAGACCTGTAAGATTTAAGTTGTTGGTTCCAACTTTAAATTCTGCGGTACCGGCCTTTATATTAGCTACTCCGGTTCCTAATGCTAATCCGCTGGTTCCGTCGGTTAATCTTGAAGCCAGTTCAGCTCCTGTAGCGGTAGTTCCTGTTAGTGCAGGTACTAAAGTGGCGCCAGCAGCAGATCCGTCTATCATTGAGCCTTGTAAAAAATAGGTGTCCGATGCGGATCCAAGAGACTGGATTTTTAAAGCCCTGAATTTTTGAGAATTATATACAACGGAATGGGCATCAAGAGTAGTATTGTTAACTCCAGTGGAATAGACTGTCCCATTCCAGGTAAAAGCCAATAAATTGTTTTCTCTGTCCGGGCGATTACCGGCCAGTGTTGCGGCATTTGAAGTCCAATAGCCATTCCAGTCTGTATAAATCCTGGAAACAGCTGTCATCTGACTAAACATATTTAAGGAAATTAGAAAAAATCCTAAAACTATTATTTTTGAAAAAAAAGAACGGGGAAACAAAAGTAATTTTGGGGGCATACAATTTGTAGTTTTGGTTTGATTGGGGCGTTTAAATAAATTTTAATAGTTTGAACTATCAGTTCATTTTAGACCATTTTTTTAGTTAGTAACGTTATTACATATAAAAATCCGACAGTGCAACCTGCCGGATTTTTACTATATTATATTTTAATTAATTGAAAATGATTTTGTTAGTTACAACAGCATCATTTTCCAGTATTACTTTTACCAGTAAGACCTGCTGGGCAGCCTGCAGATTTGAAACAGATACAGCTGTTTCTCCTATTTTGGTTTTGTTGTAAATCTGTTTTCCACTGATATCAAAAACGGTAATCTCTTTAATGTTTTTTTTTGCAGAAGTTACTTGTATCACTTTGTCTTTTACTGATACAAGAAGACCGTCTTCGATGTTTTCAAAATCTCCCGTTCCTAAAGTTTTATTCGTATAACGAAGTGTAAAACGATCGGTGAAAGTACCTATAGCAGTTGTAAAAGTGTAATCACCTGCTTTTAAATCGTGAACCTTTCCGGTTGTTTTGTCTTCCAGGTACACTGCCTGGTTATCAAACAAGCCGTCAACATGATCAATAGCAATTGTAAAATCGCCTGCAACAGTGGTAACATATCCAAGAGGAACGGTATCGGAATCTTCAAAAGGAAGGGTACGTGCCTGCATGGTTAATTTTCTGGCTTCATTGATACTGTAAAAATCAACATAAGAGTTTCCGTTCATCGTAATGGCATCATAACTCTGGTCCCAGCTGTTGGTAGCTCCTTCAATATAACCTACCAGAGTCTGTTTAAAAGCTCCCTGGGTATTTTTAAAGTTCAGCCATATACGGTTTCTTTCAAGTGTATTACTTTTAGATGTTTTAAAGAACTGGCTGTTATTGCCGTTTCTCATGCTGTTGGTAAATACCACATTGTTTCCTGAAGGTGATCTGAAAAAGAATCCCTGTCCGGCGGCAATATTGCCGCTCATAACAGCGGCTCCTTCCTGAGTAACTACACCTCCTGCCAAGCTATATACCGCATAATCGGCAACATCGTAATTGTATTTGGCATCTCCTTCATTTCCTTCATCAGGCGGCGAGCTGTGTGTCCAGAAGTACAAAGCTCCTACATCTGAATGATCAATAAGTTCATCAGCACTGATGGCAGATGGATATGGATTCCCGGCTAAGTACCATTTTGATACCGTTGGGGTTATAGTAATATCTCCATTGTTTGGAACTCCGGTAAAAACAGCACCATATACCGCTTTGTTTACATATCCCTGAGGTCCTCTGATGATATATCCTTTACCCGGCTCCATAGGTAAAATTCCGTTATAACTCACTACCCATTTTGCGGCTGGATCATAGCTGTAATATTTATCTGCCAGTGTAGTTGGGGAAACATCATGAAGTGTAACACCTGATGCTACCGGTGATGACCAATAGGTATAATCATAACGGTCTATTGCCGCAGTACTACGATTATAAGTTATGTTACCTGTGTTAGTAATGCCATTTGCGGTTTGTACCAAACTGGCATTGTTTTCGAATGTTAAAGAACCACCAGCGTTAACTGTTACGGCATTAGCAATAGTTAAACTGCGGCCGCTTTTAATCGTAACATGTGCACCATTAGAAATAGAGCATGAGCAACCGGTAATATTTTTATCCAGATTGTAATCTGCATCAAATTCTAATATATCGTCTGGCGAAGGATCTGTATTTCCATTTGACCATGATGTTCCATTCCATTTATTGGCAGATATGGTAATGTTTGCAGTATAAACAGGAACACATTTATTTATAGCAAAACTATAAGTGCCCGGAGCTAATCCTGAAATAGTCATAGAAGTTCCTGTAATTGCGATTGTAGAGTTTGGTGCATTTGAACTTGTTACCAATAAATCACCTGTTGCCGGTAAATTGGTCAATGTAATGCTGCCCGCTGGTACCGCACAAGTTGGATGTACAATTGTTCCTATAGTAGGTGCAGTCGTTACCGCAACTAGTGTAGTCGAAGAAGCTGCTGACGCAGCATAACAGCCATCATCATTTGGAACTCCGCTTCCATTACTACTATAGCTATTTCTGTAGTTTACCGTCACGGTTTTGTTTCCGGCAGTAAGCCATCTTAAGGTAACGCTATTACTGGTTGTAGCTAAACTTCCGCTGACAATAGTATAATCGGTGTTAAGAACACCAGGTACTGTCCAGGCATATCGGAACTGATTAGCCTGTGTGGTATAAGTTACATTTGTATTCAAACAAGTTTCTGTTCCCGGTGAAGCAGTAAATGTTACTGTTGGAAGTGGCTTGACAATTACAGTAGTCTCTATAGCGGCAAAAAGCATTGGACATCCACTGGTTTGTGCCTGTGCTCTGTATGCTCTTGATGTTGTTAAAACATCATTAGGACTATAAGTAACAACACCGGCTGTATTCGCTATTTGTGTCCATGGCCCTGTATTGTTATCGCGGTATTCCCAATATAATATTTTAGTAGGAGTTGAATACGGAACATTTCCGGGACCGTAATAATTCATTACTGTCAAAGGAGGAGTTGTGGTACCCTGGCAGATTGTTCCTCCACCCTGCGTTCTACCTCGGTCTGTCATTGTAATAGTTGGCTGTATCTCGTTTGATGTTGCCGTAGTTGTTGATGATAAACAAGGAGAAGCATTGGATGTAATAACTACTCTTACTTTGTCTCCGTTTTCCAAATCAGTTATCTGGAAAGTACTTCCGGTTTGATTTGTTATTAAAGTAGTATTTCTATACCATTGATAAACCGGTGCAGTTCCTCCATTAGTTACGTTTGCTGTAAACGTAATCATAGTTCCCTGACATACGGTTCCTGATGGCGACGATGTAATGGTTACGCTTGGGGTTAAAACTGGGTTAACCGTCATAGTAATGCTATTGGAAGCAGCAGGACTTCCGGTCAAACAAGGACTTGCATTAGAGGTCATCACACAGCTCACCACATCACTATTAGCTAATGTCGTTGAAGTATAGGTTGTCGAATTAGTTCCAACTGGCGATCCGTTTACTCTCCATTGGTATGACGGTGTCGTTCCTCCATTGGTTGGAGTAGCTGTAAAAGTTACTGATGTACCTGCACAAATTGCTCCTGTTGATGAGGAAGCAATACTAACACTTGCCGGTAAATTAGGATTAACCGTCATAGTTATACTGTTTGAAGCAGCAGGGCTTCCTGTTAAACAAGGACTTGCATTTGAAGCCATTGTACAAGAAATAACATCATTATTTGTTAAGGTCGTAGTAGTATAAGTACTCGAATTGGTTCCAACTGGTGATCCGTTTAGTCTCCATTGATAAGAAGGTGTCGTTCCTCCATTAGTTGGGGTAGCTGTAAAAGTTACAGATGTTCCTGTGCAAATGGCTCCTGTTGATGATGATGCGATACTAACACTTGCTGGTAAATTAGGGTTAACCGTCATTGTTATACTGTTCGAAGAAGCAGGGCTTCCTGTTAAACAAGGACTTGCATTTGAAGTCATTGTACAAGAGATAACATCATTATTTGCTAAGGTCGTCGTAGTATAAGTACTCGAATTAGTTCCAACCGGTGATCCGTTTAATCTCCATTGATAAGAAGGAGCAGTTCCTCCATTAGTTGGAGTGGCTGTGAAAGTAACAGATGTTCCTGCACAAATTGCACCTGTTGTTGATGATGCGATACTGACACTTGCCGGCAAATTAGGGTTAACCGTCATGGTTATGCTGTTTGAAGTAGCAGGGCTTCCTGTTAAACAAGGGCTTGCATTTGAAGTCATTACGCAAGTAACCACCTGACTATTTGTAAGGGTATTGGTAGTGTAGGTAGGAGAATTACTTCCAACAGGAGATCCGTTCACTCTCCATTGATAAGAAGGTGTTGTCCCTCCGTTAGTTGGGGTAGCAGTAAATGTTACAGAAGTACCTGAACATATTGCACCCGATGGAGATGCAGCGATAGTAACACTTGCTGGTAAGTTGGAATTAACGACAATTGTCCCCGTTGCATTTACAGCCGTTGATCCACAGCCATTTACTGGGATACTATAATTAAAGTTTCCAGAAGCTGTAGGTGCTCCACTTATAGTAATAGTATTAGAAGCCCATGAGGCTGTTACTCCTGATGGCAATCCTGTTGGAGTTCCTATTCCGGTAACTCCTCCGGTTGTAGTATGTGTAATTGTAATTGCTGTACTCACGCAAGTAGTTGCATTTGGCGAGGTACTGGTTACGGCTTTATTAGCATTTACTATAATCGTTCCGGTTGCATTAATTGTTCCGCAGCTTCCATTTACAGGTATGCTGTAATTGTAAGTATTAGCAGTAGTTGGAGTTCCACTTATCGTTAAAGTGTTAGAAACCCAGGAAGCATTTACTCCCGGAGGTAATCCTGTTGGAGTTCCAATTCCTGTGGCTCCAGTAGTAGCACGCGTTATTGAGGTCATAGAAACATTAATACATGTATTTGCAGTTGAGGTAGCAGCTACCGTAAGGTCTCGTACCGTGATTGTTCCGGTTGCATATACATTATTAGATGGATTACATCCCGTTAAGCGAATATTGTAATTAAAAGTTCCTGAAGCCGTAGGAGTTCCACTTATTGTTATCGTATTGGAAGACCATGTGGCAGATACTCCTGCAGGTAAGCCATTAGCACCTGCAATACCATTATATTCAATGCCAGTGGCACCGGTAGTGGTATGAGTAACTGTTGTTATCGGATTATTTATACAAACATTGGGGCTTGATGATGCGCCGCTTGTAGTATATGTTGCAGATGTTGATCCTATAGTTACGGTTACTACAGTAGAATAAGCCGAACTAGAGCATGGCGAGTTTTGAACAACAGCACGATATGATGTAGTTTGGGATAGATTCCCGATATTCATTCCGCTGGCATTTGTATTTATTGTAGTTATATTACTGGCAAAATTATCTGTAGAAGATTCCCATCTTAAAATTGATCCCGCATATCCGCTTAATTCCAGGTGGGTAATGTAGCCTTGACCTTGACAACCGCTTGGGGTTTCACTTGTTGTCATAGTTCCTCCTGTACTTGATTGCGAAACAAAAACATTCATTCCTACATTTCCACTTGCACCACATCCGTTTACAGTTGAAACTTCAATTCTTCCATTATAACCAGGAGTAGCCGTTGGGCTAAATGTAACCGTCGCAGAAAGTCCGTTAGCTGCAGGGGTAACAGTCGCTCCTGATCCGGTATAACTCCAGTTATAGGTAACATTAGGAATAGAGTTTACTGTATATGTTACGGTTGTTCCCTGACAAACAGTGGAAGGTCCAGAAGGTGTGTTAGCTTGTGTAGGTTGTGTATTTGTAGCATACACCATTCTGGTTGCAGTTTGAACAGGACAATCCGATGTTGCCGGAATTGTGTACGTAATTGTAGCAGAAGTATTTGTACCTGCGGCAGCAGTTACAACTCCTGTTGTACTATTTACTGTTATTGAACTGCTGCTTGAAGACCATGTTCCTCCGGGAACAGTTGATGTAAAAGTTGTGTTAGATGCATTATAAGTGCATAAGTATTGATTACCTGACAAGGTCCCTGCTGATGTAGGACAGGTGTATGTAATAACTACTTTACCAGCAGCTCCTGCTCCACCAACTCTATTTCCCCCAGTCTGTGAAGTTCTGGAACCACTGCCGCCACCGCCATAAACATTTCCTGAATTACCATTATTTGTTACGCCAATGCCCGAAATTGCTGCTCCTCCAGATCCTCCGGTCGGACCTCCGCCTGCACCTCCTGCTCCAGATGGAATGTTGTAGTCTGTGTCTCCATTTCCTCCTAATCCTCCAGAAGTAATTGTGGTTCCAATAGAATTTGAAGAAGAACCTCCAGCTCCACCAGCAGGGTCTCCACCCGTACTGTTGCCAGTCCCTCCAAATCCACCTCCTGCACGTACTGCGTTGTTGAGTGAAGTAGTTGAAGATGTTATATTTGAAAATCCTCCATCCCCGCCATTTTGACCTGCTGTACTAGTTCCTGCAGCTCCTCCTGCTCCAACAACAGCAGTGATGATATTACCAGGACTTGCTGATAAATCAGATTTAGCATAAGCTCCGCCGCCGCCGCCGGCACCAGATCTGGCTAAAGCTCCTGATGTACTGGTTGAGCCTCCTCCGGCTCCTCCACCTCCCCAACATTCAACTGTTACAGTTGTTACACCCGCAGGTACAGTAAATGTTTTTGGTGTAGTAGCAGTTACAAAAGTTTTTGTAATTGTTTGTCCAAAAGAAAACAAAGAAATTACAAAAAATAAAATACTGAAAAGTAGAGTTTTTTTCATGCTAAACGGTTTCTGTCAAGTTTGTTATGCTGGCATAAGGATTTATCACCTGCAAATATAATTACATATACGAACCGTAAAGGAAGAGGGATTTAGAACAGCCGAATAATCGATGAATAACATAAAAACTCGTTGAAAGACACTAAAAAAAAGACAGCTGTATTTTATTTCCTATAATTTCAATTGTTAAAATATAGGAAAAATAGTAAAAAACAGGTCTTTTTTATTTTGTTTTAGAATAAAAAATAACCAAAATAACTTTTTTACGTCGTTATTCGCAAAGTGACGAAGAATTTATAACCTGTTAAAGAAGCCGTTAAACTCAATTTTATCAAATAAAAAAGGGTTATTTTTCGGAACAGGTTATTTACTTTTTTCCTCTTTTTCGAGCTCGGTCATTTTTTCGTAAACGAGAGAACTTTCGTATCCTTTTCGAAGCAGAAAGTCGCAGAATTTTTTTCTTTTTTTCAAAGAATTTTTTTCTGAAATAGAATTCCAAAATCGTTCAGAAAGTTCAACAAAAGTATTTTCGTATTCTTCAGGAGAAATTTCCTTCATAGCCAGAGTGATATTAGTAGATGAAATCTGTCTTAATTTTAACTCATTTGTGATCCTGATTTTACCCCATTGCTTCATACGGTGTTTGCCTCTTGCAAAGCTGCAGGCAAAACGGGTTTCATTTAAGAAATTATTCTCAATTAACTGAACTACAATCGAATCAATTTCATAGGAAGTCATTTTTAAGCTGTACAGTTTTGTAATTACTTCATTATGACAACGCTCCTGATAGGCACAAAAGCGTTCCAGTTTTTGAAGTGCTTCTTTTTGGGTTATTGTGGTACTCATGTGTATTTTCTTTCTTTTTAACAAAAAAATAAAAAAGAGAATAATTCTTACTATTTAATATGAAAAAATGTTAAAAAGACACCATTAAAATGTTGTAATATATTCCTAATTATAATATTTTTGTGCGAGAATATGTTAAAATTTCAATTGTTGTTTAACAGTGTGTTACGTTTAATATTTCGGCTAAAGAACAAAAAAATTAACACTAATTGCGAAAATTAGAGAATTTTTTTTGCTCTCAAGCTCCAAAAACAACCCCAAATACCCCAAATCTATGATTCAAAAACTACTTTTGATTACTCGTTCTTTGTTTGATGTTTTTCCCAAATTATTATTTGGAAAAAATGAAATTTCTAAAGGAAGGTTATTAGTTTTATTTATACTTTTTCCTTTTTTGTCAGGTAATGCCGCAACATTTACTTCAAGAGCAAGCGGGAACTGGAATTCTTCCGCAACTTGGACTTTAACAAGTGGTACAGACGCTGACGGTATTCCTGATGCCGATGATATTGTAATACTAGCCAGCAGGTATAATGTAGTCCTGACCCAGGATGAAAACTGTTTGTCTATTACTGTTAACGGGTCATCGGGAGTGGCCAATAGAGCTACTCTAACGATAAGCACCTTTATTTTAAATGTTAATGGTTCCATAACAATTTCCGGCAGTACAAATTCGTATATCACCATGACTACAGGAACCCTGAATATTCAGGGTAATTTTGCCAGTGGTGCTAGCTTTTCATGTGGAACAGGAACTGTTAATTATAATGGAGGTGCACAAAATGTTGGGGCATATACTTATTATAACTTAACCACTTCTAATTCAAATTATAAAACATTATTAGGTTTAATAACCGTAAATAATAATTTATTTGTAGGTGCTGGTACCACATTGATGGATAATGAAAAACAAATAACCGGAAATATTAACGGGAGACTTACCGTAGAAAATAATGCGACCCTGCTGCTCGGTAGAACTGCTTTAAGTGGTACAACATCAACATCATTTCCAACTCTTTTTACAAAAAACAATATATCGTTACAAACCGGAAGTACGGTTTTATATAACAGCTGGGTAAATCAGCAGATTTCATACATTCCAGACTATTATCATTTGGTTTGTCAATATCCGGGAACCAAATCTACCAGTGGCAATGGGATATTAAATATTAATGGAAACCTAAACACCGCTTCTGTACTGAATTTGGGATCTGCTACTGTTAATTTAGCAGGTAATTTTAATCTTTTGGGAGCAGGAGCAAATGTTACTTTAACCAGTAATGTTTTTTCTATTAAAGGAAATTTTAATCGTGATGTAGAGAATGCAGGGGGCACCATATCTGCAAATGGAGGAACGGTTATTTTTAATGGAAGTACTGCGCAGTCTATAACCGGAGGAGGTTATTTTCCGACTACATTTAATAACCTGACTATAAACAATACATCAGGAGGAGTTAATCTATCCATAACAGGTACATATCATGATGTGACCGTTAGCAACATACTAACCATGAGCAATGGTATTCTTAGCACATCTGCCACAAATTTATTAAATATAACGAGAACAGCTACAAATGGAATATCAGGTGGTTCAGCTGCTTCATTTATAAGTGGTCCTGTTAAATGGACTTTGGCGACAGGTTTGGGAGCAGGGACTACATCATATGTTTTCCCGGTAGGAAAAGGAACAACCTATCTTCCGTTTACTTTTACTCCCCGCACTACCAGCAGTATTACACCCACTGCACAGGTAGAAGCTTTCGATACTGATTGTGGAGGTACAGCTGATTTTAGTAGTGTTGGCAGTTTAAGTAACACTGAATACTGGACACTTGCGACTAGCGGCAGTATAAGTAATACTCAAACGAGTATTTCGGTATCCAGACCAGCTCCTGTATCGCCGTTGGATGTCATTGCAGGAACAGATGATGGCAGCGCAACTGGAAATTATACCTCTTTAGGGGGAACGGTTGAGTCAAATGGTATAAGTTCTTCTAATGCTATAGTAGCTAATAGAATTTTTGCATTGGGAAGAATTAATGGTATTCGTATAAATGGATCTATAGATGGTTCACCATTTTGCTCCGGAGTTTCTGTATCAGTACCTTTTATAGTTACCGGAAATTATGCTGCGGGAAATGTTTTCACAGCTCAGTTATCTAATGCATCGGGCGATTTCACATCTCCGGTAAACATAGGCACTCTAACACAAACCGGAGCAGGAACAATTGCAGGGACTATTCCATTAGGAACGCCGGCAGGAAGCGGTTACAGAATTCGTGTTGTTGCCTCCACATCGCCTCAAACAATAGGGAGAGACAATCAAACCAATTTAACAATACGAGCCCAGTTTGACCCAGGAGCAATAAATACAACAGGCGAAACGATTTGTTATAATGGCAATCCGGGATTAATTGGAAGTGCTGCAGCAGCAAGTGGTGGAGATGATTCAATAACTTATGAATGGACAGCTAACGGAACTCCTGTTTCTGGTTCGAATTCTGCAGCTTATGATCCGCCGTCAGGGCTTACAACTACAACAACATATGTAAGATATGCCAGGGATTTAACATGTAATACCGCTTTTGCAGCTTCAACAGGAAGCTGGACTGTCACGGTAAATGCTAATACCACAATAACGACTCAGCCATCTAACTCTGTAATCTGCACAGGTAACACTACCATGTTTTCTGTTGCGGCCTCCGGAACAGGTTTGTCGTACCAATGGTTTGTAAGTACAGACGGAGGAACAAATTACAATGCAGTCACTAATAATTTAGTGTACTCAAATGCAGCCACAGCAGACTTGACAATTACAGGCGCAGCGGCTTCAATGAACAATTATCGTTATATAGTTCAGGTTACGGGAACTTGTGGAGCCGCCCTATACTCCAGCGCAGTAATTCTGACAGTAAATTCAATTACAACCCAGCCTCAGCCATTAGCAGTCTGCGAAGGACAGGATGGCAGCTTCACTATTACAACATCGGCCTCAAGCCCTTCTTATTCATGGGAATATTATGAACCGGGTCTTGGTGCATGGATAACAGCAGCTGGTGTGGCAAATGTTTCAGGACATGATACAGCGTCTTTGTCATTAACCGGAACCCCTTTGGCTTATAATGGATATTCTGTTCGCTGTATTATTATCAGCGGAGGCTGTTCAATAATATCAAACTCAGCATTGCTTACAGTAAACTCGACTCCTAATGCACCAACAGCAGTAATAAGCACAACTCCTACCTGCACTGTTAATACAGGAACCATAACAATTACCACTCCTACTCCGGACGGAATAATTACATATAGTTTAGACGGAACAGATTATACCAATACTTCCGGAGTTTTTACCGGAGTTGCAATAGCATCCTACAATGTAACTTTTAAAAACAGTTATGGATGTATTTCACTTCCAGCCACTTTAAATGTTAGTGTACAGGATAAAGTGTGGAATGGCTCTTCAGGAACTAACTGGAATACGGCTTCGAACTGGACTCCATCAGGTGTTCCCGGGTCAGGAGACTGTGTCGTGATACCTTCAACTTTAAACAAACCAGTTGTTGCTGCCGCTGGGATAGATGTTGCTGTAGCTTCAATTACTGTAAACAGCGGGGGCTTGCTTACGGTTGAAAGCGGCAGAACCTTAACAGTTCAAAATGCCGTAACGATTGATAACACAAGTAATGGGGCACTGGTGTTTGAAAACAACGCCAGTTTAATACAAACCACAAATGGAGTTACTAATACAGGCAATATTACTTACAACCGTAATACAGCCTCAATAGACCGTTATGATTATACTTATT
>NZ_JBMDKA010000059.1:0-11578 GCF_057809475.1 Flavobacterium sp. FG19
TTAGTTAGTTAGTTAGTTAGTTAGTTAGTTAGTTAGTTAGTTAGTTAGTTAGTTATGTTTTTTTCTCTTCCCTTTATTTTTTTAGATTGTTTTTAATTGTTGTTCTGGCCGGTGGAAGGCCGGGTGGCTGGATTGTGATATTTATTTGTGCAGGGTTTTCTATATTATTGTGAGCAATTCTTTGTAATTTTGAGATGAGGTATAAATTTTATTATTGCAGTATTCAAAGCCATTGATCTTTATACTGCAGCCTTAATTATTTTTATCGTTAATCCCAGCTTGTTAGATTAAATGATCATCTATGACAGTGTAGATCGGCAAGACTTTGAAGAACAATTAGCGGGAATCCAGAAAATGATGAATAAAAAATTAACATATTTTGTAGTTATAATAATTTTGGGAATTATAGGAGGGTATCCAATAAATAATTCTTCCAAAATAAGAAAACAAGGAGATTTGAAAGCAAAACATTACATGCGGTCAGATCCTCAGGAAATATCGACTAAATTCTCATCTGAAGAAACGCTGGTTTTGCAGGTGCTTACAGATATGAAAGTTGGAAAAACCACAGTGGATGGAAGGGAGGCATATAATACTGCTGCTTTTATTTTCATGCCTAATGGCTCAGGCGGCACAATTTCCTGTCCTCTTAATTATTTTCAAGTAAGTGTATCTCTTCCGGAAAAATGGATTTTAAATGATTCAGGAGAAAAGATCGAAATTAATAGAACAGATAATTTTAAAAGAATTATCGTTACAGAAAAGACAGGCGGCATTGAAACAGTAATCGGATTGCCCAATGCCTATTCAAAGAGACTTTTTGATTACTTCATGCATGACATACCGCATAATGAGAATAGATATAAAGGTTTTGACTGCTACGCTTTTGCAAGTTCAATAGCTAATGTAAAATATTACCCTGTAAGTCCTGATTTTGTTTACAAGGAGGGCGTCCCATCCATTGGGGATGTTGTTGTGCTGAGTAATGGAAGAAATCTGCCTGACTCTATAAAGCATTGGGCAATATTTCTGGGAAATAATCAATATTTATCAAAGTTTGGAAGAGCAGGCGAAGGCGCATCAAGTCTGGTTACTGTAATGGATTTGGAAGGAATGAAACTTTTATATGAAAGCAGTTTAACTTTTATCGCTGCTCCGAAAGCTAATGCAAAAGTGTGGGAAGGATATACTCCATAATCACAAGCACATGAACGCCTGGCGAACGTCTTTGCGGATCTGGGATTCAGTGTATTTAGATGCAGACAAAAAAGAAAAAAATTAACGGCCTGATGAGTTCGGTAATATATAGCGGTTAGAGTAGTTTCGGGCTGTAAAATAGATAAAATAATTCCCTAATAAGAATCATTGTAAATCCTCTTGCATCGTAAAAATTTATGAAATCAGACCGGAGGAAAAAGATATTCTGTTTTCCTAATGCCTGGTTTGCTTTTTCAAGAGCCGGTGAATTCCTTCCCAAAATGGTAGACTGCCCCAAAAAGTTAGACACTATTTGGGGGCAGTTTACTCTGACTTTGCGCATTTTTTTGTATTATATTGAATACACAACATCTCAAAAGTCTCTCAACTCTTTGTTTTTTTAGTGCTTAAACAAAAAAAGCTTCAGAGAAATCTGGAGCTTTTATCGTTGTAGCCCCAACGGGACAATTATCGAACCATTTTACGAGTGATTTGAAGAAAATAAATACATGTTTCGATGCAATATAATACACTGCCTTTTATTATGCTTACTAAAGTTTAAAATGTTTGATTACTTTTTTGTTTTTTAAATTATAGATTTACTTTACTTAAAAGCCCTGCCGTAATTTCAAATAATCATAATTTTCATTTTCTTCACAAATTAACCGGAAAACCAATCTCATTTTCAGGATTCTCATTATTTGTATTTTGACCCATTTTTTAAATCTGTAAAAAATATAGTACAGTTAAACATTGCGTGGTCTTTCGTTAAAGTTAAATCCCTCTGTATTTACTGAAAAGACTGAAAAATCAGGATCAAAATGTGGAAACCCGTAAAAATTTAATCGGACAATTATTTAGTTTTGAACGAAAATAAAAAAGGTGTTCCTCCAATGTGCACAAATTCGAACAATAGTTTCTAAAAATGGGAACTCAATATATTCAAAGCCAATAAATATAATTTAAAAAAGAGATGAAAAACGTACGTTTAAAAAGAATAATAAAAAGAGTGTTCTTTCTATTATTGATGACTGTTTCTTTCTGTATGAATGCACAACATTCTGAAGAAGAAACCGATAAATTTTCACCCGAAATTATTCCGCCCTCTCCCGCCGCGGCCGGATTGGGGAATTATGGAAATGTCCCGATAGGAATGACCACCGGGGCACCCAATGTTAATCTGGAACTTTATACCCTAAAAGAAAACGGTATTTCTATTCCGGTGTCCTTAAGTTACAGCTCAAATGGCGTTCGGGTTGATGCAACTTCCAAACAGCTTGGAATTGACTGGGATTTAATTGTGGGCGGAATTGTAACCCGACAGGTAAAAGGCGACGACGATTTTAAAATGGCATGGTCGGTTCCGGATGAATCCAGAATTTGTATTCCTTCAGATTTAAGTGCCATTGCTTTAAGCAGCCATCCCCCTCAGAAAGATATCTTTAGTTATAATGCACCGGGTATTTCCGGAAAATTTATCAGAGATGGAAATTCTTTCCGCGAATTGAATGTTTCCGATAATAAAATTGAGGCTCCCGTTGTTCTGGACGAAGACGGCAGTACTGCCCGTACTTTTAAAATAACCTCTGTAGACGGTACTGAATATTATTTTGGAGAAAATAGCGCAAGAGAACGATCCAGTAATGTTAGTTACTGTGGTGGTTCGCCAACCCCGTCAACCAGCGATACAGGGTATTTACTTACCCGAATTAAAACAGCAGCAGGACAGGAAGTTTATTTTAATTACATATCACAGGCTTTTATTTCTAATACTTATCAGCAAAAGGCAAACTCGGTTGTAAACAATTCCGCTCTGCCTTCTACAGCCAATATAGGTACGCCTTGTCAGACTACTGAACGTCATACGACCTATTTTGTTGAATCGATTGTACTGAATGATAAAAAAATAGCATTTGAATATACTGAATTAGAAACTAATTACAGTTATAATGAATCCAAACAGTTAAAAAAAATCAAGATCTATTCCGGGTTAAACACTCTTTTAAAATCGTTTGAATTTAATTATTATTCGGTACTGCCCAATACCAATTCAGAAGGTTTAAATTCGTATACGCAAACAGACCGAAAAAGGTTCTTTTTAAAAGAGGTTCTGGAATATAATAATTTAGAAACTTCCAGTATTAAACGTTACAGTTTTGATTATTATACTCCGGAAGGACTTCCTCCAAGAAACTCGTATGCACAGGATATTTTTGGATATTATAATGCCCGAAACAATAAAAATATGATTTTTAACAATCTGGGGCCGTTACATTTTTTATACAATGTTTTTAAAGCGGCCAATACCGCAGACAGAAGTCCTAATGCAGATGTGGTTGGGTATGGAATGTTAAAGAGTATTACCTATCCTACCAAAGGGAAAACAGAATTTGTATACGAACCCAATTCGGTTTATATAGATAAAACTTTTTATCCTCCTAAAACAGTTTATTCGACAGGGCAGGAGGCTGCTACAACGGCTAAATCTATTGATTCGCCTGTATTTAATATTCCCTATGCACAAACCGTTACTTTATATGGCGAGGCCGAATTAATGTATACTGGTGCAGGAATCTGTACTGAAGAATCTTATCCCACACACTGGACTCCTTACGCAAACGTATCTTTGATTAACCAGGCTACTAATCAGGTGGCAGCGACCTTAAAGTCTGATACCAACCCAACTATTGAAGCCAGTATAGGTGCCGGAAATTACTTTTTAAGGGTTGCCTCAATAAGGGCCTGTCTGAATATATACGGTTCGGTGACCTATGCCACAACCCAGCCCTATACCATAAAAGTAAATGATCCGGTAGCAGGGGTAAGGGTCCGTAACACTTACGATTCTGATGGTAAAGGAAATACCGTTACCAAAAGATACTATTACGGCACCCAGAACTGTCTGGAATGCAGTACCGGCCAGTTTGCCATTGCCAATCCTAACTCTGAAGCCAATTATGATACTTTTACCGCAACGGATAAAAACACTTACACAATGTTTTCCAATGCCAGAATACCTCTGAATTCTTTTGACGGGCCTGTGTTGACTTATCATACTGTGCTGGAGAGTTTTGGTGAAAATTTTGAAAATGGGGGGATCATCCACAATTTTGTACCGGCATCTGATGAACCTTCTGTGGGAACCTGCGATGAATATATCAGAGGGACTCCTTATTCAAACGGTTTTCTTGGCGGAACGGAATACAAAACAACCAAGTTTAGAAAAAATGGATCAGCTTATGTTTATCTGTCACAAGATGAGCTGATTTATGAATACGATCCGGCTTATGATTTTGCAGCTAAAAATTATACATCAAGACTGTATATGATTTATGTAAATCCGGGATATACCCCGATTACAGATTATTTCTATAATTTCAATATCTACGAAACCAGAAGCCAGAGACATTATTTGTCAAAAAAAATAACAACTGTTTTTGATCAGAACGGGTTAAATCCATTTAGTACCACAACAGAATATAAATATAACAAACCGAACCATTTTCAGATGACTTCTGAGATTACCACTAACTCAAAAGGACTGCCGTTAGAAACAAAGTACTTTTATGCCAAAGATTCAGAAATGGCTTCTAAACCGTTTGCTGCAGAACTAACCGCAAAAAATATGGTCGGAATTCCATTAGATACTCAAACTTATTATAACCAGACCAAAACATCAGAAAAGCTGACGGTTTATGATAAAAGTACGGCAACAGCCGATATACTGCTGCCTAAATCGGTTTATGCCGCCTCATTTCCTAATGCCTTTCCAAGTATCACTAATGTAGGAAATCTTGAAAAGAAAATCACCTATGATCAATATGATGATAAAGGGAATATTCTTCAGTACACTTTAGAAAACGGTATGCCGGTTTCCATAATCTGGGGGTATAACAAAACACTTCCTGTGGCTAAAATTGAAAATGCCGTGTATGCTCAAATAGAGGCTTTATCCGGTTTTGGAAGCGGATTTACTCTTTCGGCAGCTTTATCTGCAGCGCAGGAAACCACTTTGCGAAGCAGTCTGCCGGATGCTATGATAACCACTTATACCCATACTCCTCTGGTGGGCATCAGTACCATGGTCGACCCTAAAGGTGATAAAACAAGTTATACTTATGACAATTTTGGAAGACTGGAAACCGTAAAAGACAGAAATGGAAACATCCTTTCTGAAAACCAATACAATTACAAACCATAAAACCAAAAGCAATATGAAAAACATTATAAAACTTCTTTTGGTTTTGTTTCCCTTTATGGTAAACAGCCAGACCCAGACCGAAAATTACGTTAAAACTGTTACCTATAAAACAGCCAGTACCGCAAAAATAACTGCACCAACCATTACGCAGGCCGCACAAAACGTGACTTATTTTGACGGACTGGGAAGACCTGTACAAAAAATAGATCGCCAGCAGTCTAAATCCGGAAAAGATATTATTACCCATATCGAATATGATGGTTTTGGAAGACAGGTAGAAGAATACCTGCCTTTTAAAGCTGAAACCACTACTATGGCTTTTGACGCCGCCGCCAAAACCAAAGTCATGTCCTATTACGGAAGTCCTAACAGCACCGTTAACGGAAACCCGGCACTGGAAGCCACAACAACCCCTTTCAGCCGTAAAGAACTCGAAGCTTCTCCATTAAACCGTATCCTGAAACAGGCCGCTCCGGGAAATGACTGGAAGTCAGGTTCAGGAAATGAAATAAAAATGGATTATCAGGTCAATATCGCCAATGATGTAAAGCTTTTTAATGCGACGGCCACCTGGAACGCAGCGTCAGGCCTGTTTGATATTGCTTTGGCAAATGCAGGTTACTATGCTGCAGCCCAGCTTTCCAAAACCATTACGTATGATGAAAACACAACAGCTGTACCTGTAGAATCTGCAGGATCTACCGTGGAATTTAAAGATAAAGAAGGCAGGGTTGTTTTAAAAAGAACCTATGATGCCGGAGTAAAACACGACACTTATTATGTTTATGATATTTACGACAATCTTACCTATGTAGTTCCGCCAAAAGCAGACGGAACCCTTACAGCTGCCGTACTAAATGATCTATGTTACCAGTACAAATACGACAGCCGTAACCGTCTGGTAGAGAAAAAACTGCCAGGAAAACAGTGGGAATTTATAGTATACGATAAACTCGACCGCGTAGTGGCCGCCGGTCCTGCCAATTCGCCTTTTTCAGATCTGACTACTACGGGATGGTTAATAACCAAATACGATATTTTTAATCGTGCAGTTCTTACCGGCTGGAAACCTGCTTCGGGAATAACTTCCGCAGTCAGAAAAACACTGCAGGATGCCGTGTCGCTTTTAACTTCCAATAACGAAACCAAAATAGCCGCTGCGACCAATACAACGGTAAACGGAGTAAGTTTCAGGTACGATAATGCTGCCTGGCCTACAACCGATTATCATGTGCTCACGGTAAATTATTTTGACGATTATAATTTCCCTAATGCGCCCACTATTCCAGCAACGGTACAGACACAAACGGTATATTACAATACTGCTGTAAAACCAAAAGGACTGCCAACAGGTTCCTGGATCCGTGTGTTGGAAACCAGTGCTTTATACAAAAACGAACTGTCGTATACACTTTATGATGCGAAAGCAAGGCCGATACGAAACCGGGTACAGAACCATTTGGGAGGTTATACCACTATTGACAACCTGTATGATTTTAGCGGAAAAGTACTGCGGACCAATACTTATCATAAAAGACTGACAACTGATTCAGAACTCCAAACCGTAGATACTTTTACCTACTCGGCACAGGACCGTTTACTGACCCATACCCATCAGATTAACGGAGGTACGGTGGAATTACTCGCCAGTAATACCTACGACGAACTGGGACAGCTTATTTCTAAAAAGACAGGAAATACAGAAGCCGCTCCCACACAAAACGTAAATTATAGTTATAACATACGAGGCTGGCTTACGGCCATAAACGATATTAATGCCTTGGCTAAAACAGGAGACCCTAAGGATTTGTTTGCTTTTAAAATTAATTATAATACTGCTGCAGCTGCGATTAGCGGTGTTACGCCTTTATACAACGGAAATATTGCCGAAACGTATTGGGCCACAAATTCTGATAACGGTATTATAAGAACTTACGGTTATAAATACGACAACCTGAACCGATTGAAAGAAGCTGTCTTTAAAAAAGCCGCCACTATTAGTAATTCCTATAATGAAAGTCTCACGTATGATAAAAACGGAAATATTATAAGCCTGTTGAGAAACGGAGGCAGTGAAACAGCAGCGAACCAAATTGATAATCTGGCGTATACCTACCTCAATACTTACAGTAACCAACTGGTAAAAGTAGTGGATAACGCCACAACCTATAAAGCAGGCGGTTTTGTAGACAGTGCCGCCAATACGGTTAACGATTATACCTATGATGCTAACGGAAACCTGATCTCGGATAACAACAAAAGTATTACGGCTATCACCTATAACCATTTGAACCTGCCTGCCAAAATAACGTTTGCCACAACAGGCAATATTATATATCTTTACAATGCTGCCGGGCAGAAAGTACAGAAAGTAGTAACGATAATCTCACCAGCCAGTGTTACCACCACTGATTATCTGAGAGGATTTCAGTACGACAACGCTACTTTGAAATTTTTCCCAACAGCAGAAGGCTATGTAGAACCTGATGGAAGTTCTTATAAATATGTATACCAGTACAAAGATCATCTGGGTAATATTCGTTTAAGCTATGATAAAACACTAGCTATAAAAGAAGAAAACAATTATTATCCTTTTGGGTTAAAACAGGAAGGATATAATAACGTTAAAACCGGGGTTGAAAATAAATATAAATACAACGGAAAAGAGCTCCAAGACGAGTTGGGGTTTAACTTTTACGACTATGGTGCACGTAATTATGATCCGGCTTTAGGGCGTTGGATGAATATTGACCCGCTTGCTGAATTATCAAGACGATGGTCGCCATATAACTATGCCTACAATAACCCCAATTATTTTATTGACCCTGATGGCATGCGATCGGATACATCAAACATTAAAGAAGAGGGAAAAGATGATGGTAGCTCAATGGCCAAGCAGATAGAAGAACAAGCTGATATAAGTAAACAAGCTAATAAAGATTTTAAAGAATATTTAGAGTCTACAACTAGTGAAACTGAAAATGATGAAGACGGAGATGAAGAACCTCCAGTAAATTTATTTACATATTTTAAAAATGATGTTTTTAATAATGTCGTAAATAGTAGAAGATATAAAAAAGGAGATGGAGTATTCAGTGTCTGGACTCATGGCGCATCTGGTCTTATAGCTGACTATATAAATGGTGGCAATATTACAAGTGTAGAAGCATTTGAAGCTATGATGGAAAAAATGAGTCCAAACTGGGTTAATGCTAGAGATAAGGCGGGAACTGTACTATTTTTATTTTCATGCAAATCTGGGGATACCAACGATATTAATGGTGTAAATCTGGCTAAAATGATTTCAAAAGCACATCCAAGAATGAGAGTTGTTGGCGCTGAAGGATTTTATGCATATTCAAAACTACAAAATGGGAAATATAAAATATCTGGAATTGATGCCATTAAAGATTCTGGTGATAATCTAGGCTATATGGTTTCCTATAAAAATGGAGTAAGAGTACATAAAGAACTTTATACAGATGTCTTAAAAAGAATAAGAAAAAAATAAAACAATATTATGAAACAAATTAAACTTACGATGGTTTTTATTACTTTAATGTTAGCTCTTACTGCTTGCAAAAAAGAAAAAAAAGATGACGAAATAATTGTAGAAACAGAAAATTCCGCTACTTACTTTGAAAAGAAATTGAATAACATAGAACTGATGGATTCTTTAAGTAAAAGAGTTATAGAACATGGAGACCCAAAAGCCTATTTTGAAATCCAATCGATATATAATATTGCCGAACAAAGACAAACATCAGCCTTGTATTATGCCCTTATAATGGCTAATAAATATCATTATAATCAAGCTTATTATGATGTTTACTATATTTTGGATTCACCAAAAGTCGATAATAAAACAAGAGAAATGGCTAAAGAATATCTAAAAAAATATAAAAAAGAGAACTAATTCTCCCGCTCTGCAAAGAGTTCCTTATAAAAAGCTGCCCTGCTCTGCGAAGAGTTCCTTATGAAAAGGGTAGTGTTTCAAAGTTAGTGATATAAGATTTTGAAATTCTAACCTTTTGAAATCGAACAAATTTTAGAGATAAATAATTTAAAGATGAGCATTACTGCTCATCTTTTTTGTTTTAATATTGCCTTAAATGAGCTAAAATGAGTAAAAATGCGACATAGTGTTCCAAAGTTAGTGATGGTCATGAATTGTCCAAAATGTAAAGAGCAAAAGGTTATTAAAAATGGGAGAACAAAAAATAATAAACAGCAATATTATTGTAAAATATGCTCTCACCGCTTTATAGAATATTATACAAATCAAGCTTACAAATTAGATATTAATGAAAAGATTGTTCAATTAACCAAAGAGGGATTAGGAATAAGAAGCACTGCAAGAATACTGGAAATATCAGCCACAACATTATTGAAAAGAATTGTCTGCATTGCGAGAAATATAACCAGACCAATTATCAGCAGAGGCAAAGCCTATGAAGTAGATGAGCTGTGCACTTATATCAGACACAAGAAAAATTATATCTGGCTGGTTTATGCTTTGGAAAAGAATTCTAAAAATGTGGTTAGTTTTAATGTAGGCAAACGAACTAATAAAACTCTGAATCGTGTTTTGGAAACTCTGAAATTGGCAGAAGCAAAAAAGATATTTACTGACAGATTGAAAAATTATCGATATCTGCTTGATGAGAAGATGCATTCTGTTAAGCGCTTCGGAACTAATCATATTGAAAGAAAGAATCTGACGCTCAGAACTCATCTGAAAAGACTCAACAGACGTACAATATGCTTCAGCAGAAGTTTAGCTGTTTTTAATGCTATTTTAAAGATTTATTTTTGGATTTAAGCAGTAAAACAGTAAGTTTATCCTGCAAAATCATGTTCTTAAAATCATTGTATTTAACAGGTAAAAACTTGTAAAAACAGTCACAAACCCTTATAAGTATAAATACAACGGCAAGGAGCTTCAAGACGAGTTAGGGCTTAATATTTACGATTATGGGGCGATGATGTATGACCCAGAACTAGGACGAAGGAATAATATAGACCCATTGGCGGAAATGTCAAGAAGATGGTCGCCATTTAGTTACGCTTATAATAATCCTTTACGTTTTATTGATCCTGATGGAATGCTTGCGCAATCTGTTATTGATGACATTTGGAATAAATCTGGAAGCGGTGAGACTAAATGGACAAATAACAACGGTACTTTTACTAATGGCAACGGAGATACAGTTGATGCAACCGAGGAGAATGATGATGGAGATGGAGACGGAAAAGGTAAAAAACTTTCAGGAGGTCAATATAATGGTAAAAACTCTGGAGATATAACCAATAAAAGAGATTTTAATGGTTTTACATTAGATATAAGACAAGTAACAGATCTTTCACACGAAGAAGCTTTTGATTTATTTGAAAATGTATTTAAAGAAAGAAAAGATATGTTTGATGATATGATGGAGTGGATAGATAAGTCGGGTTATGTATTAGCAGCCGATGTAAAAACTTTATTAGAAGAACTAAGTAAGGCAAATCCTTTAAGATTAAGTGCTATCGCGATGACAGAATATGCAAAATGGAAAACTAGTAAGGTATCTAGTCAAAATGAAGAAGTTTTCAAAGCATATATTGGTTTACATGTTAAAGATCCTTCTCAAATGAAAGGTATTATTCAGATATATGAAAGATTTGGAGTTAGTTTATATGAAGATGTAACAGTTCATTATTACGATAGGTCAACTGGTAAATATTTAGGAAAGGTAGATTAAATGAAAAAATATAACACTTATAATATAGTTTTAGAGCTTCTGTCTATAGTTTTATCTATAACATTTGCTAAATTCTTAAAGAATGTAGATTTGATTTTTTTATATAAATACATATTACTTTTTTCATTCTTGGCAATATTAATTTTATTAAAAATAAAATTAAATGATAAGATTATGAAAATAGTTTTTTATTCAAATCTTTTAATAATAACTACTTATTATGTAGTAAATTTAATTATGTATTACAATTAAAAGGGTAGTGTTTCAAAGTGGTAATGTATCAGATGTGTTGGTGGTTAATTAATGCCTCTAACATTTACAGAAAATCAGATATTTATATTAATATAGCATAAAAAATAAGACAGCCTTTGGGCTGTTTTAGGTAGTGTTTCAAAGTTAGTGATATGAAATTTTGAAATTGAACAAATTTTAAAAA